>NZ_LWBK01000003.1:0-181085 GCF_001614195.1 Bacillus sp. VT 712
ACGTCTTTGTTTGACGATCCAAAACGCCGATAGCCCATCACCATAAAAATCCCTTTTTCAGAAAGGCGTTTACAAATATGGCTTGTAAAATACCCGGCATCTAATGCAACAGCTTCAACAGAAAAGCGAAACTTTTTTATTTGTATGTCAAGGCGGTCAAGATAAGGAACAGAGTCAGCCACATTGCCAGCTGTAATACAGGTGTCTGTAATAATATTATGTTTGACATCCACCGTTCGATGATCTAAATAATGAAAGCCATCTGGCTTTCCATCTCTCATCATAAAACCACTATCGGGATCCGTTGTACTGATGCGGGTTTGTTTTTGTAAGGCAACGCCTTCCTTTCGAGGACTTAGTTCTTTTTTCCGTTTTCAAGACGATCTTCGTTGACGGCTGCTTCTAACTCTTCCATATACGCTTGTCGGCGGGACTTCTTTGGTTGTTTTTCATATTTATGTTTATTCGCATTCGCTTTGATATGAGTCGAGTCTGTCATTAAAGCACGTCCACCAACCATGCGATGTTCTATCGCCTGGCGAACAATTTCATCAAAAATGTCTTCAAAAATCGTCGTATCTAAAAAGCGTGTTCGGCGATTAAAACTAATCGTCGAATGGTGAGGAACGGCATCCGTTAACGATAAGCCTAAGAACCATCGATACGCCACATTCGTTTGAATTTCTTTGGCAAGTTGACGTTCGGAACGAACGCCATAAAAGTAGCCAATAAACATCATTTTGAATAGCGTAATGGGATGAATGGAAGGACGTCCATTGTCTTCACAATAATAAGGAAGAAGCTTTTCTTCAATAAAGCTAAAATCAATTGTCGCTTCAATTGTACGCAAAAAGTGATTGGCAGGAACTAAATCTTCTACAGAAACCATCACTTGTTCATCTCGATGATTTTTAAGTGCACCCATCATGTTTCATCAACTCCAGTCTTTTTTTATCAGTGTTACCACTGATAAAAAAAGACAGACATAAAAAAGCTGTTGAGAACAAAGTTTCTCAACAGCCTGAAAAAGTGCACGGATTATTCCGTGCACTTTTTCTGTGTCTGCCCTTTCAATTCACATCATAAGCTTAGTAGTACAAGAGAATTTTGGGTACGCTAATGAATAATGCCTTTCTAGAAAGGGTGTGAAAAAATGGACAATGAACAGCGGTTTAAAGAAGCACAAACTGCTGCGATGGTAGGGATGGTTGGTAATATTGTCTTGGCTATCATGAAATCGATTGTAGGCGTCATGGCAAACAGTCGAGCACTCATAGCGGACGCCGCCAATTCTGTTTCAGATGTTGCAGGCTCACTTGTGGTTTTTATTGGTGTGAAAATTGCAAAGCAGCCACCTGATGAAGATCATCCTTATGGACATGGAAAAGCTGAATCAATCGCTGCTATTATCGTAGCCGTTCTTTTAGCCATTGTAGGAATTGAAATTTTAACTTCTTCTTTCCAAGCATTTTTTAATCGGATAGAGCCTCCTAAAATTTTTGCTGTCTATGCTCTAGTTGCGGCTATCATTATTAAAGAAGGATTGTACCGCTACACATACCGTATTGGAAAGAAAATAAAAAGTGACGCTGTTATGATTAATGCTCATGATCATCGAGTGGACGTGTTCTCTTCTTTTGCAGCGCTTGTAGGTATTGGAGCTTCTCTTATTGGCGATGAAATTGGGATAGAGTGGTTAGTGTATGCGGATCCTCTCGCAGGATTAATTGTTTCTGTACTTGTGTTAAAAACAGCTTGGACACTAGGAGCAGAGGCTTTTCACAATACGTTGGATCATGTTCTTCATGAGGAAGATATCGCACATTTAAAAGAGATCGTGTTAGGCGTTGAAGGTGTTGAACGAATTGACACGCTTCATGCAAGAGAGCATGGTTACTATGTTATTGTTGATTTGCGTATTTCAGTCGATCCGTTTATCACGGTGAAAAAGGGCCATCAAATTGGAAAAGTAGTAAAAGAGAAGTTACTGGAAGAACCGAATATTCAAGGTGTATTTGTTCATATTAACCCATATTCAGAAAGTTAAGATTAAGCTCACTCATTGCCCGTTTGGGTTGCCTTTAGTATAATTATGTGGGTTAAGGGGTGAGATGAGATATGCTACAGTCAAAGAAGCGTTGGAATGTAAAACATATAGATGATCCACTTGTTGATGAATTTGCAAAGAAACTCAATATTACACCTCTTGTTGCTTCACTGCTTATTAATCGAGGAATTCAAACAGTAGAAGAAGCCTCACAGTTTTTACATATTGAGGATGAATCTTTTCATGACCCATTTCTTTTAGAAGGTATGGAAGAAACGGTTGCGCGCATTCGTCAAGCGATTGAAAACAATGAACGTATTATGATATATGGGGATTATGATGCTGACGGTGTAAGCAGTACGTCCGTTATGCTTTCTGTTTTAGGTCAACTCGGAGCGCAAGTTGATTTTTATATACCCAATCGTTTTACAGAAGGCTACGGCCCAAACGAACAGGCATTTAGACAGATTGGTGATGAAGGATATGGATTAGTTATTACAGTAGATACTGGAATTTCCGCTGTTAAAGAGGCAAAGCTAGCAGCTGAGATAGGGTTTGATTTAATCATTACAGACCACCATGAACCAGGTCCAGAAATTCCGGAAGCCTATGCGATTATCCATCCTAAACTTCCAGGTGGAGGCTATCCATTCAAAGAGCTAGCTGGAGTTGGAGTAGCGTTTAAATTAGCTCACGCTTTGCTCGGTGAAGCTCCTGAACATTTATTGGAGCTAGCTGTCATTGGTACAATTGCTGATTTGGTGCCGCTAGTAGGAGAAAATCGACTAATAGCGAAAAAGGGCTTACGCTATTTAAAAAGTTCAACTCGACCTGGAGTTGAAGCGCTATTAAAAGTGTGCAGTGTGAAGAAAGAAGACATTACGGAAGACACAATTGGTTTTGCCCTTGCTCCAAGAATTAATGCTGTAGGTCGTCTTCAAGATGCGAACCCGGCAGTCGATTTACTTATGTCTGCTCATTATGAAGAAGCAATCGAGTTAGCAAAAGAAATTGATGCTTTAAATAAAGAGCGCCAACAGATTGTAAATGAAATTACGCAAGAAGCAATCGATACTGTAGAAAGCCTATATCCGCCTAGTGAAAATGCAGTCTTAATTATTGAAGGTGAAGGGTGGAACGCAGGAGTTGTTGGAATCGTAGCTTCTCGGTTGGTTGAAAAGTTCTATCGTCCAACTATTGTGTTAAGTCTGGATCACGAAACCGGCTTAGCAAAAGGATCGGCAAGAAGCATTGCTGGATTTGATTTATTTGCAAACTTATCAAAGAGTCGTGATATTTTACCGCATTTCGGGGGCCACCCGATGGCTGCAGGGATGACGCTTGAAGCGAAGAATGTTGAGCTACTGCGCCAGCGTTTAAATGAACAAGCGCGAGAAGTGCTAACTGAACAAGACTTCATTCCGATTACCTCGATTGATACGATATGCAAAGTTGAGGATATTACAATCGCTGGTATTGAAGAGCTCCAAACACTCGCTCCTTTTGGCATGCATAACCCCAAGCCGAAGGTGCTTGTTGAGCGTGTTACGCCAACATCAATGCGTAAAATCGGCAGTGATAAAAACCATTTAAAGCTTGTTGTAGAAGATAATGGGCTATCAATTGACGTCGTAGGGTTTGGTTTAGGACATGTATTAGATGAAGTCTCTCCGTTAGCCAAAGTATCGTTAGTCGGTGAGCTTTCAATTAACGAATGGAATAATATACGCAAGCCACAGCTCATGATTGAAGATGTAGCAGTGAGTGAATGGCAGCTTTTTGATTATCGTAATTCATTTGATATGAAGAGATTCTTTCAAGAAATTTTCACGAAAGAAATGGATATCGTGACGTTTAATCAACAAACCGTTCAAAAGCATGCAGCGATTTTGCCGATGGATCAAGTCGTTGAGATTTCGACAGATGAACAAGCTAGTCTATATAATTCAGCTGATAAACAAATGATTCTTTTAGATTTACCAGATTCAAAAGAGAGGTTAAATCTCTTATTTGCTGAAGGAAAGCCGGCTCGAATTTATGCGATGTTCGTAACGGAAAATGATAGTTATTTTGATACGATTCCGACTCGTGAACATTTTAAGTGGTTTTATGGACTGCTGGCTAAAAGAAGCCCGTTTGATTTAAAACACTATAAAGAAGAGATTGCCATTCATAAAGGCTGGACAAAAGATACAATTGATTTTATCTGCCAGGTGTTTTTCGAACTAGAATTTGTTACAATAAACAATGGTCTAATTTCGCTAGTGAAAAATAGTCCTAAACGTGATTTAATAGAGTCTGTGACTTATCGCAAGAAACAGCAACAAATTGAAATGGAAAAAAACTTTATTTATAGTTCATATGCACAGTTAAAAAGTGAGTTTGAGAAGCTTCTTGCAAGTGCGGATGAATGAGGAGGCAACATTAGAATGAATTTTAAAGATTATATTACAATTGTACCTGACTGGCCAAAACCAGGTATTAAGTTTAAAGATATCTCAACATTAATGGATAATGGTGAAGCGTATCGTGCAGCGACAGATGAAATCATGAAGTATGCAAAAGATAAAGAAATTGATATCATCGTTGGGCCTGAAGCACGTGGGTTTATCGTTGGTTGTCCAGTTGCGTATGCGCTAGGTGTAGGCTTTGCACCAGTTCGTAAAGAAGGTAAATTACCTCGTGAGGTAATTAAAGTTGATTATGGCTTAGAATATGGAAAAGACGTATTAACAATCCATAAAGATGCAATTAAGCCAGGGCAACGCGTATTAATTACAGACGACTTATTAGCAACAGGTGGAACAATTGAAGCAACAATTAAACTAGTTGAAGAACTAGGCGGAGTAGTTGCTGGCATTGCGTTCCTTATTGAGTTATCATACTTAGATGGACGCGAAAAGCTAGAAGGATACGACGTATTTACATTAATGACGTACTAATGAACGGATTTATAATCAAACAGAGAAGAGACTGAGACATAAGTAGTTCTGCCTCTACTGTACCTGAACGATTGAGAGTTTCTCACTTTTAATCGTTCAGGTTTTTTGTTGATTGTGAAAACAATGTTGGAAACAGGGTGGAATGGAGCGTTGGACACTCGACTCCTGCGGGAAAGAGAGGGAAACCTGAGATCCCGCAGCGCAGCGAGGAAGCTCAGGTTCCTCCCCGCGGAAAGCGAGTGGCCGTAGCGCAATGGAACGAACGTGTTCAGACAAACCAAAGAGATTGGAACAGCTATTGTTCGTCTCTTAGAAGCAATCATTTTGTTATGTCCCAAACTCTTTTTTGTTTAATACGAAGAAAGCAAAAGATTGAAATGTGACTTTATTTGATAAATTATTACCAAAGGCTTTACATCTCTATTAATTTTCATGATAATAGTTACAATATGAATTAATAAAAATGCTAGTTGATAAAGGTGATTTCATGGCAAATGAGCAAGTCCTAACAGCAGAACAGGTCATTGATAATTCGAGACGGTATTTGGATGAAGAGGATGTTGCGTTTGTTCAAGCAGCATATGATTTTGCAAAAGAAGCACATAAAGAGCAATATCGTAAATCAGGAGAACCGTATATCATTCATCCTATACAGGTTGCAGGGATTTTAGTTGATCTTGACATGGATCCAGCCACAATTGCAGCTGGATTCTTACACGATGTCGTTGAAGATACAGAGATAACGCTAAAAGATTTAGAGAAAGCTTTCAACTCAGAAGTTTCAATGTTAGTAGACGGTGTTACAAAACTTGGGAAAATTAAATATAAATCAAAAGAAGAGCAGCAGGCAGAAAACCATCGCAAAATGTTTGTTGCAATGGCACAAGATATTCGCGTTATTTTAATTAAGTTAGCCGACCGTTTGCATAATATGCGTACATTAAAGCATTTACCACAAGAGAAACAGCGCCGCATTTCAAACGAAACGCTGGAGATTTTTGCACCGCTTGCTCATCGCTTGGGGATTTCAAAGATTAAGTGGGAGCTTGAAGACACAGCTCTGCGCTATTTAAATCCGCAGCAGTATTATCGAATTGTAAACTTGATGAAGAAAAAGCGAGCAGAGCGCGAACAGTACTTAGAAGAAGTTATTGATGAAGTACGCGAGAACGTTGATGATGTGTCGATTAAAGTTGAGATTTCAGGTAGACCAAAGCATATCTATTCAATCTATCGCAAAATGGCCCTTCAAAATAAGCAGTTTAATGAAATCTATGATTTGCTTGCAGTGCGTATTATTGTAGACAGCATTAAAGATTGCTATGCGGTACTTGGTATTATCCACACCTGTTGGAAACCAATGCCTGGCCGCTTTAAAGATTATATTGCAATGCCAAAGCAAAATATGTATCAGTCTCTTCATACAACTGTTATTGGGCCAAAAGGCGATCCCTTGGAAGTTCAGATTCGTACTTTTGATATGCATCAAATTGCAGAGTATGGAATTGCTGCACATTGGGCTTATAAAGAAGGCAAGTCAACGGAACATGCATCTTTCGAAGAGAAGTTGACTTGGTTCCGCGAAATTTTAGAGTTCCAAAATGACGCTAATGATGCAGAAGAGTTCATGGAATCATTGAAAATTGACTTATTTTCGGACATGGTCTATATTTTTACGCCAAAAGGCGATGTGATTGAATTACCGTCTGGTTCAGTTCCGATTGACTTTGCATATCGCATTCACTCAGAAATTGGGAATAAAACAATCGGTGCGAAAGTCAATGGAAAGATGGTCACGCTGGATTATCGTCTAAAAACGGGAGATATCATTGAAATTTTAACATCTAAGCATTCCTATGGACCAAGTAAAGATTGGCTGAAGCTTGCTCAAACATCTCAGGCAAAAAACAAGATACGTCAGTTCTTTAAGAAGCAAAGCCGAGATGAAAATATTGAAAAAGGCAAAGAGCTTGTTGAAAAAGAAATTCGTCAAATGGAATTTGACGTAAAAGAAGTATTAACAACCGATAATATTAAACGAGTAGCCGAAAAGTTTAACTTCTCAAATGAAGATGATATGTATGCAGCAATTGGATATAACGGTTTAACTGCTGCTCAGGTTGCGAATCGTTTGACAGAGAAATGGCGAAAGCAGCGTGATCAAGAGCAGGAAGTGCAGGTAGATGATCTGGCTCGAGATACGGCAGCGAAGCGTGTACGTCAGCATAAGCGCAAAGACTCTGGTGTTATTGTACCAGGTGTTGAAAATATGCTTATTCGTTTATCGAAATGCTGTAATCCAGTTCCTGGTGATGAGATTGTAGGATTCATTACAAAGGGTCGGGGAGTATCTGTTCACCGCGCAGACTGTTTAAATGTCCATACGGAGGATTCGGAAAATCGTTTAATTCCAGTTGAGTGGGAAACGCATATTAAAGAAGGTAAAGAATTTAACGTCGAGATTGAGATATCTGGTTATGATCGTCGCGGCTTGTTAAACGAAGTGCTTCAAGCTGTCAATGAAACAAAAACCAATATTTCAGCCGTCTCTGGTCGATCGGATCGAAATAAAATGGCAACCATTAATATGTCAATCTCTATTCATAACATTAGTCATCTTCATAAAGTTGTTGAACGAATTAAGCAAATTCGTGATATCTATTCGGTTCGTCGTATTATGCATTAAGAAAGGTACGTGAAGAATGAAAGTTGTAGTGCAGCGTGCAAAAGAAGCAAATGTTACCGTTGAAGGTGAAGTCGTTGGTGAAATTAGCAAAGGCTTTATGCTCTTAGTAGGAGTTACGCATGAAGATGAAATGAAAGATGCGGATTACCTTGCAGATAAAATAGTCAACCTACGAGTGTTTGAAGATGAAACAGGAAAAATGAATCACTCATTGCTCGATATTGAAGGTGAAATTCTATCTGTTTCGCAGTTTACGTTGTATGGTGATTGTCGAAAAGGAAGACGCCCAAATTTTATGGGAGCGGCAAAGCCAGACAAAGCGCTTACGCTGTATAATTATTTTAACGAGCAGCTAGAAAAAAAGGGAGTTCGTGTTCAAACCGGCTCGTTTGGAGCAATGATGGACGTTAGCTTCACCAATGATGGGCCTGTTACGTTAATTATTGAAAGCAAAGATAAATAAATGATTAAAAAAGCGTCTGTTGCATCATGTGCAAACAGGCGCTTTTTCTATTGTTGCTTGAAGTATTGCTGAATTCCTACGGCTACTTGGTGAGCGACTCTTCGCTGATACCCAACGGAATTAATGTAGGTTTCCTCACGCTTATTACTTAAAAAACCTAGCTCTAATAAAATGCTTGGGCGCTTATTTTCACGCAGCACGTAGTAGTCTCCAAAACGCACTCCTTTGTCCTTTAAGTCACTGTGATGGACAAGTGAAGCGTGGATAGAGCCAGCTAGAATAGAGTCTTGGTTATCATGGTAAAAGTACGTGATGAGTCCTGTTAAGTCAGGGTTAGCAACGCTGTTATAATGAATGCTAATATATAAATCAGCGCTGTTTGAAGCTAGAATACGATTGGACAGCTCTACATATGAATCGTCTGTTCTTGTTAATTTTACGGTGGCACCATCGTTTTGAAGCTCTTCTTGTACGAAACGAGCAGTTCGGAGCGTTAAGTCCTTTTCATACGTACCTTGTGTACCTATGGCCCCTTTATCTTTCCCACCGTGTCCGGGATCTAAAATGATGGTTTTCCCTTTTAAATAATCTGTAGGTGCGTTTTCGATAACAGGTGTAGATTTTAGCTCAATTTGCTGCTGTGGAGAGAGGTTGTTAAAGTCTAATAACGCTGTATGTGGTTTAGAAATCCAGCCTTCAAGGTCTTGAAATTGTACAAAAAGCCAATTTCCCTGCTGATCTATAACGCTAACCCGATCATTTTGCTTAAGTGTTGCTGAAATGGAAAAAGCTAAACCTGGTCCTGTTCGAACATGTAAGGTATCGGCTGTAACGATTCTAGGTGAAAAACTCGGAGATTCTGGCTCATCGAAGGAAGAGAGACAAACGAGTATGATAACAGACAACAAGAAATAAAGTTTAGATGAACGAAAAAAAGCGATACGTATCCCTCCTTTATCACAGACTAAGTAATTCGAGGTTGTGAAAAAAAATCCTTTCATTTATGAAAGATGTCGACTTTTTTGGCAATGCTATAAAGAGCATATTTAGTGTGAAAGCACTTAGAAAGAAGGGATACGTACATGAAATTTAGTGATAAAGGAGAGCATTCCTTTCAACAAAATCAGTCGCTTTTCGGCATGCAGTTCCACGACTTCGTAGATAAAGAAAAGGATGCTTCGTCAATTGAATTAGCGTCTGAATTTGGTTTGTCGCTTCGAGATGTGCAAAAGCTTAGGAAACAGCTAAACCGCTCATAATTCATTTCGTTTCCAACTTACCAATAATTTATGGCCGTGAAGTTCTTGACAACTGTTCATTTCATTCGTAATATAGTAAACAATTGCTATATTTTAACGAACGGCTATTACATAGCTTAATTTTATATGAATAGAACCTATGATGAAGAAAAGTAATTGAGATGACACATGGAGAGAGAAAAAATGCCTTGGGCTGAAAGCATTTTACATGATGACTCAATGAATGAACACTTCGGAGGTTTCGCTCTGAAAGCACGGTTAGTAGGAGCTGAACGGTTTCGTACGTTAACGAATGAGTGGAAGTGTACAGCATGTATGCTTCAATTAGGGTGGTACCACGTGATTTAAACTCTCGTCCCTACTAGTTGCTAGTAGAGATGAGAGTTTTTTTGTTATAGAAAATGAAGTTATAGGAGGCATATGACGCTTTATGTCAGTTCAAATACCAAGAGGAACTCAAGATATCTTACCAGGAAAAGTAGAATACTGGCAGTTTGTGGAGCAAAAAGCTCGTGAAATCTGTCGTGCATTTAACTACAAAGAAATTCGTACACCAATGTTTGAGCATACGGAGTTATTTCAGCGTGGTGTGGGAGAAACAACTGATATTGTTCAAAAAGAAATGTATACCTTCAAAGACCGAGGGGATAGAAGCTTAACGCTTCGTCCGGAAGGAACTGCTGCTGTTGGACGTTCTTACGTAACGCATAAAATGTTTGGAAATCCAAATCAACCAACGAAGCTTTTCTATATTGGTCCCATGTTCCGATATGAAAGACCGCAAGCAGGGCGCTTCCGCCAATTCGTTCAGTTTGGTGTTGAAGCTCTTGGAGTAAACGATCCAGCTATTGATGCAGAAGTGTTAGCGTTATTAATGAATTTTTACCAATCGCTAGGTTTAAAAAAGCTAAAGCTAGTTGTAAACAGCCTGGGAGATACGGAAAGTCGTCAAGCGCATCGCCAAGCGCTAATTGATCATTTCTCTCCGCGTATCGGTGAGTTTTGTAGCGATTGTCAAAATCGTTTGCACAAAAACCCACTTCGCATTTTAGATTGTAAGAAAGATCGTGACCATGAGCTTATGAACACAGCGCCGTCTATCTTAGAGTATTTAAATGACTATTCAAAAGAGTACTTCGAAAGCGTACAGCAATACTTAACAGATTTAGATATTGAGTATGTCGTTGACCCAACGTTAGTTCGCGGATTAGATTACTACAATCACACAGCGTTTGAGTTAATGAGTGAAGCAGATGGATTTGGTGCTATCACTACGCTATGTGGCGGAGGACGTTATAACGGACTTATTCAAGAAATTGGTGGACCTGAAACGCCAGGAATTGGGTTTGCTTTAAGTATTGAGCGCTTATTGTCAGCATTAGAAGCTGAAAACATTGAGCTTCCAGTTGAAAAAGGCATTGATTGCTATGTTGTAACACTTGGTGATGCAGCAAAAGCAAAATCAGTCGCGCTTGTTAATAAACTACGAAAAGCAGGATTTGTAGCAGAAAAAGATTATCAAGATAAAAAAGTAAAAGGTCAATTCAAATCAGCAGATCGTTTGGAAGCAAAATACGTAGTGGTCCTTGGTGATGATGAATTAGCTAAAGGCGTAGCCAACGTCAAAGATATGGCACTAGGCGAGCAAGAAGAAGTGAAGTTAGAAGAGCTAGTAGCTTACTTAGAGAACAAAGCTTAAGGAGGAACAGTCATGACAAAACGTTCATATTACTGTGGTGACGTAACGGAAACGGCCATTGGTGAAAAAGTATTGTTAAAAGGTTGGGTGCAAAAACGCCGTGATTTAGGAGGGTTAATCTTTATCGATTTACGTGATCGAGGAGGCTTAGTACAAGTCGTATTTAACCCTGAGGTATCACAAGAAGCGCTTGAAATTGCAGAAAACGTTCGTAACGAGTATGTATTACAAGTTGAGGGGAAAGTAGTCGGCAGACAAGAAGGAACGATTAACCCGAACTTAAAAACAGGTAAAATCGAAATTCACGCTGAGCGTATTACGGTATTAAATGAAGCAAAGACGCCTCCGTTTGCTCTTAATGATCAAACGGATGTATCAGAAGATGTTCGTTTAAAATATCGTTATTTAGATCTTCGTCGTCCAGAAATGTTTTCAACGTTAAAGATGAGAAGTGACGTTACAAAAACAATTCGTAATTTCTTAGATGATAACGACTTCTTAGATGTAGAAACACCAATTCTAACAAAAAGTACGCCAGAAGGTGCTCGTGATTATCTTGTACCAAGCCGCGTGCACCCAGGTGAATTTTACGCGCTTCCGCAGTCGCCACAAATCTTTAAACAGCTGTTAATGGTAAGCGGCGTAGAGCGCTACTATCAGATTGCGCGATGCTTCCGTGATGAAGATTTACGTGCTGATCGTCAACCTGAATTTACGCAAGTCGATATTGAAACTTCTTTCTTAACGCAAGAAGAAATCATGACATTGACAGAAGAAATGATGTCAAAAGTGATGAAAAATGTAAAAGGATTAGATATTCAAACACCTTTTCCACGCATTTCTTATGATGAAGCAATGAGTCGCTTTGGTTCTGATAAGCCAGATACGCGCTTTGCTATGGAGCTTGTCGATTTATCTGAGCTTGTAAAAGATTGCGGGTTTAAAGTGTTCAGTGCCGCGGTAGAAAGCGGTGGGCAAGTTAAAGCAATTAACGTTAAAGGAGCTGCGGGGAATTATTCTCGTAAAGATATCGATGCGTTAACAGATTTTGTGAAGATTTACGGTGCGAAAGGTCTTGCATGGCTAAAAGTTGAAGCTGAAGGACTGAAAGGACCAATTAGTAAATTCTTTAACGAAGAAGAACAAGCGCAGTTTATGAGCACGCTACAGGTTGAAGAAGGCGATTTATTATTATTTGTTGCAGATAAAAAATCAGTAGTGGCAGATGCATTAGGTGCGCTCCGATTAAAGCTGGCTAAAGAGCTTGGCCTAATTGATGAGTCACTATTTAACTTCCTGTGGGTAACAGATTGGCCACTTCTTGAGCATGATGAAGAAGAAGGTCGTTACTATGCAGCTCACCATCCGTTTACAATGCCGGTTCGTGAAGACTTACCGCAGTTAGAAACGAATCCAGGTGCCGTTCGCGCTCAAGCGTATGATCTTGTTCTAAACGGCTATGAGCTTGGTGGTGGATCACTGCGTATTTATGAGCGTGACATTCAAGAACAAATGTTTAAAACGCTTGGCTTTACGCTTGAAGAAGCGCATGAACAATTTGGTTTCTTACTTGAAGCATTTGAATACGGTACACCTCCTCACGGTGGAATTGCATTAGGACTTGATCGTCTTGTTATGCTGCTTGCTGGACGTACGAACCTTCGTGATACGATTGCATTCCCGAAAACAGCAAGTGCAAGCTGTCTACTAACAAACGCACCGGGTGAAGTAAGCGAAGCTCAGCTTGAGGAACTAAATCTAGATATTCGAAAAGCAAAAACAGAAGCATAATATTGCAAAACAAAATCTTCTGTGATAAGATACTTTCAAGAACAATAGAGTCCTGATATGTTCGTCTTTACAACAGTTTTGACCGAACAATTTGTTGCTTGGGAACTCGGAGTTTTTATACAGCGTACATGCCTTCTCTAAGGACTTACAGTGTGTAAAACAGAGTACCCACCTGCCGAGAGCGGGTTCAAAACGAAAGCATTAAGACGGCATTATTGGGACTAGCCTACATAAAAACCTTCTCTGTCGTATAGAGAAGGTTTTTTTATGAGTTTTAATACGTAAACCGATAGACATGCTTGCTTTTGAAGAAAAGTGTGTTATAGTCTAATTCGTATAAAATCATTATGCAAGCATTTGCGATGATAGAAAAACTTGAAAAGTATACACTACTGAAAAGTGTTGAAATAGAAAGGCGGAGTGTTGAAACAATGTTGCATCAATTTTCACGTAATGAACTAGCGATTGGGAAAGATGGCTTAGCAACTTTAAAAGGGAGTACAGTAGCTATTTTAGGAATTGGAGGCGTTGGTTCGTTTTCGGCAGAGGCGCTTGCTCGTTCAGGTGTTGGACGATTAATTTTGGTTGATAAAGACGATGTGGATATCACAAACGTAAATCGTCAAATTCATGCTTTATTATCAACAGTAGGTAAACCTAAGGCAGATTTAATGCGCGATCGAATTCTTGATATTAATCCTGAGTGTGAAGTCATCTCGTTAAAAATGTTTTATACAGAAGAAACATATGAGCAGTTTTTTAGCTATGAACCTGATTTTGTGGTTGATGCTTCTGATACTATTTCGTATAAAATTCATTTAATGAAAGAGTGTTTAAAGCGAAATATCCCGATAATCTCAAGCATGGGCGCTGCTAATAAAATGGATCCAACGCGCTTTAAAATTGCTGATATTTCAAAAACTCATACGGACCCAATTGCGAAAGTCGTGCGTACGCGACTTCGTAAAGAAGGAGTTCGCAAAGGAATTAACGTTGTCTTTTCTGATGAAAGACCAATCGTCATTCGTGAAGAAATCCGTAAAGAAGTAGGAAACGATGCAGCGGAAATTCGCAAAGCCAAAATGCCACCATCATCAAATGCATTTGTTCCCTCTGTTGCAGGTTTAATCATGGCTGGACACGTCATTAATGAACTGCTAGCAGACGTAACAATTAAGCGTGTTGGCGACGATAAGTAATAAAAAGCCCCAGTAGGCAGTGCCTTAAAAAATAAAGTTTACCTTTATCTTTTTTAAGGAACTGCCTCTTTGGGGCTTTTTTCATGGAGATAAATTTTTATAAACCTGTGCCAATGCTTGTTCGAATTTTCCTGTTCTCTTTGGCTCATAATAGCGTTTATTCTTTATTTTATCAGGAAGGTATTGCTGTTTAACCCAGCCGTTTTCAAAGTCGTGAGGGTATTGATAATTCTGTGCTCTCCCTAGCTTAGCTGCTCCTTTATAATGACCGTCTTTTAAATGGTTTGGGACGTCCCCGGATAAGCCTTTTTTTATATCAGCAATAGCAGCGTCAAGCGCTTTGTAAGCTGAGTTGGACTTTGGAGATAAACAAAGTTCAATAACAGCGTTGGCTAATGGTATACGAGCTTCTGGAAAGCCTAGCCTCTCAGCTGATTCAATGGCAGACAGTGTTCTTGCACCGGCTTGAGGGCTTGCTAGTCCAACATCTTCGTACGCAATGACTAAAAGTCGTCTGTTAATACTCACTAAATCACCAGCTTCAATCAGTCTCCCTAAATAATGAAGCGCAGCGTTTACGTCGCTTCCACGAATGGATTTTTGAAATGCTGAAAGTACGTCGTAATGAGCATCTCCATCTTTATCGTGTGAAAAATATTTTTGTTGCAAGCACTGCTCGGCAATGTCAAGCGTGATATGGATGACGCCTTCCTCATTTTCGTCCGTAGATAAAATAGCAAGCTCAAGGGCATTTAGCGCGGAACGAACATCACCGTTACAGCTTGTTGTAAAATGAAGCATTGCATCACGATCAACCTGAACATTTTGATTTCCATATCCGCGTTCTTTATCATGCAGTGCTCGGTTCAGCGCTTGTTCAATATCATCTGGCTCTAACGATTTTAGTTCAAAGATTTGACACCGGCTTCGAATTGCGGGGTTAATAACGTGATAAGGGTTGCTTGTTGTAGCACCAATTAACGTAATGAGTCCGTTTTCTAGATAAGGAAGTAAAAAGTCTTGTTTTCCTTTATCTAGTCGATGTACTTCGTCTAGTAATAAAATTACTTTCCCGGACATTTTTGCTTCCTCGGCGACAATTTCCATATCTTTTTTATTATTCACAACCGCATTTAGCTGTCGAAAAGCTGTTTTGGTTGTTTTAGCAATAGCTGTAGCAATAGATGTTTTCCCTACACCGGGCGGACCGTATAGAATCATTGAGCTTAGGTGGTTGGCTTTGACCATTCGATAAATCATTTTGTCTTTTCCAACAAGATGCTGCTGTCCAATAATTTCATTGATATCTTTAGGACGCATGCGAAATGCAAGCGGGTTATTATTCATGCAGTGACCTCCTTTTAGAATTAAATATATAGTTTGATTTTACTGTATCATATCTAAAAAAGTGTTGAAATTTCTCTCATAGGGATAGTATGATATAATGTCAACAGTATAACGTTTTTTAATGGACTATTTAAATTTGAAATAATGAATAATGAACGACCTATTATAAACACCTTATGGATATGAGAAGGAGTGGAGAAAATGAAAATCTCGACAAAAGGACGCTACGGTTTAACAATTATGATTGCACTGGCAAAACGCTTTGGTGAAGGTCCCATTTCATTAAAAACAATCGCTCAAAACCATGACCTATCGGAACATTATCTTGAGCAATTAATTTCGCCTCTTCGTAATGCAGGTCTTGTAAAAAGCGTCAGAGGTGCGTACGGTGGCTATATTTTAGCACATGAACCTACCAATATTACAGCAGGAGACATTATTTCGGTACTGGAAGGACCAATTAGTCCAGTAGAAGGATTGGAAGACGAAGAGCCAGCTAAAAGAGAGCTGTGGATTCGCATTCGTGATGCAGTTAAAGAAGTGTTAGATAGCACAACGCTTGAAGATTTAGCGAATCATTCAGGTGATGAAGAAGAATCATATATGTTTTATATTTAATTGGTTGAGTTAGGAGGAGTTTTTAGTTGGAGCGTATTTATGTAGACCATGCAGCAACGTCTCCTGTACACCCAGCAGTTGTTGAAAAAATGACGACGTTTATGCATGAGCATTTTGGGAATCCGTCAAGCATTCATCACTACGGACGAGAAAGTCGCAGATATTTGGATGAAGCGCGTCAAACAATTGCCAGCAGTATTGGAGCACGTGAAAATGACATTATCTTCACGAGCGGTGGAACGGAAGCAGACAACATGGCGCTGATTGGTGTTGCGCTTGCGAATAAACATCGTGGCAATCATATTATTACGACATCTATTGAGCATCATGCTGTGTTGCATACTTGTCAGTTTCTAGAAGAACAAGGTTTTGAAGTGACGTATCTACCGGTTGATGAAACTGGACGTGTGTCGGTTGAAGATATTAAGAGGTCCTTAACGGATAGAACGATTTTAGTTTCAGTTATGTACGGCAACAATGAGGTTGGCACAATCCAGCCAATTTCAGAAATTGGTGCTTTGTTAAAAGAATATGGTGCTTATTTCCATACGGATGCAGTGCAAGTTTATGGATTAATTTCATTAAATGTGCAACAATTAGGTGTCGATCTTCTCTCCGTTTCTTCTCATAAAGTTAACGGACCAAAAGGGATTGGCTTTTTATATGCTGCTCCACACGTTACGCTTTCGCCACTTTTATTTGGAGGAGAGCAAGAGAGAAAGCGCAGAGCAGGTACAGAGAACATGGCAAGCATTGTCGGATTTGAACAAGCTGTTCGCATTGCGCAAGAATCATTAAAAGAACGTGCAGCTCAATATAAGCAGTTTAAAGAACGAATGATACAGGTATTGGAAGAAGAGCAAGTATCGTTTGATATAAACGGAAATGTCGAGTATTCTTTACCACATATACTAAATCTTTCTTTCAAAGGTGTAAACGTTGAATCTATGCTTGTGAATTTGGATTTAGCAGGTATTGCTGCATCAAGCGGATCAGCTTGTACAGCAGGAGCTGTAGATCCGTCTCACGTACTTGTTGCCATGTTTGGCAAGGACTCTAACCGTATTACTTCATCAATTCGCTTCAGTTTTGGGTTGGGTAATACAATGGATCAAATAGAAGAATTAGCTCGTAAAACAGCAACAATCGTAAAGCGATTGGCAAAATAAAAGAACACGTTTATTGGAGGTGACTAAGTTGACGAAAGCACCAAAAGATACGCGTGTTGTTGTTGGAATGAGTGGAGGAGTAGACTCTTCAGTCGCTGCTCTGTTATTAAAACAACAAGGTTATGATGTAGTTGGAATCTTCATGAAAAACTGGGATGATACGGATGAAAATGGCGTATGTACAGCAACAGAAGATTACAATGACGTCATTCGCGTATGTAATCAAATCGGTATACCTTACTATGCAGTCAACTTTGAAAAACAATATTGGGATAAAGTATTTACGTATTTCCTTGATGAGTACAAAGCAGGGCGTACGCCAAATCCTGATGTTATGTGTAATAAAGAAATTAAATTTAAAGCATTTTTAGAACATGCGATGACGCTTGGTGCAGACTATTTAGCAACAGGGCACTACGCGCAAGTGGTGTATCGTGATGGCGAGTACAAAATGCTTCGAGGAGTAGACAATAATAAAGACCAAACGTATTTCTTAAACCAGCTTGGTCAAGAACAGCTATCAAAAGTTATGTTCCCACTTGGAGGAATTGAAAAATCCAAAGTGCGTGAGATTGCGAAAGAAGCGGGACTTGCGACAGCTACTAAGAAAGATAGCACAGGCATTTGTTTTATTGGAGAACGTAATTTTAAACAGTTTTTAAGTCAGTACCTTCCAGCTCAGCCTGGTCTTATGCAAACGTTAGATGGTGAAGTAAAAGGAAACCATGACGGCCTGATGTATTATACAATCGGCCAACGTCACGGACTTGGAATTGGTGGAAGCGGAGAACCTTGGTTTGCTGTTGGTAAAGATCTAGAGAAAAACGTTCTTTATGTCGACCAAGGATTTCATAATGAGCTGTTATACTCAACTTCTATTACGGCAACTAACGTTAGCTGGGTAAGCGATCGTGAATGGAACGAACCGCTTTCTTGCACAGCTAAATTCCGTTACCGCCAAGAAGATAATGAAGTAACAGTTGAGAAGCTAGATGAAAATACGGTTAAAGTTCTTTTTAAGAACCCAGTTCGTGCCGTAACGCCAGGACAAGCTGTCGTATTCTATAACGGTGAAGAGTGTCTAGGTGGAGCTACAATTGATAATGTATATAAAGATGAAGAGCAGCTTTGGTACGTATAATACGAATTCAAGGGCTTTTTAACAAAACCTCGGCTCTGTAGAGCGGGGGTTTTGTTATGATATACTACTAGTAATCGGATAAACTAATAAAAAACAACGGTGGAGTGAAAAATGACAGATAAAAATCAATTAGGTATTCAATATATGCAAGATGGAAAATTTGAAGAAGCAGCAAAAACATTTTCAGAAGCAATCGAAGAAAATCCCAAAGACCCGGTTGTATACGTGAACTTTGGTAACCTTTTAGCCGCGGTTAGCGAAACAGATCGTGCACTAAAATTTTATGAACGTGCCATTGAAATTGATGAGGAAACAGCAACGGCTTACTACGGTGCTGGCAACGTATATTTTAACCTTGAACAGTTAGAACAAGCGAAGCATTATTTTGATTTAGCTATTAAAAAGGGCTTAAATTCGTCAGATGTGCATTTTATGCTCGGTTTAACACTATTTCATTTAGAACAAATAACGTATGCTCTACCATATTTAAAACGAGCAGTAGAGCTTAATGAACACGATACAGAAGCAAGATTTCAGCTTGGACTTTGTTTAGCTCAGCTGGAAATGGTAGATGAAGCGGTAGAGGAGTTACTGCGCGTTGTCCAAGAAGACGAGGAGCATGCTGATGCTTACTACAATTTAGGAGTAGCTTATGCGATGAAAGATGATAAGGATAAGGCTATCTCAATGTTTGATCAAGCGCTACAAATCCAGCCAGATCATCATATGGCAGCAAATGGTAAAAACGTTCTTTCAATGATGGAACACTAAGAAGTGAATGTAAAAATGGGGGAATAGTATGAGTGAGGCAGTTCTAAACCCTTTACAACCCGATGAAGAAAAAACGTACATAAAAGGCACGGCAATTGTCACGGTCTTTCATAATGAAGAAAATTTGTATAACGTAACAAGAATTAGAATAAAAGAAACAAATGTATCCATGGACGATAAAGAAGCGATTGTTACGGGATATTTCCCCCGTTTGAACGAAGATGAACTTTACACTTTTATTGGAAACTTTAAAGAGCATCCGAAATTTGGCCTTCAGTTTCAAGTAGAGCAATTTAAAAAAGAGCTTCCCCAGTCAAAACAAGGGGTCATTCAGTACTTATCAAGTGATCTCTTTAACGGTATTGGTAAAAAAACCGCAGAAAATATTGTAGAAGCACTTGGTGAACGTGCAATTTATCGAATGCTACAAGACCCTGCGGTATTGAAAAAGGTGTCTAGGCTATCTGCTGATAAAGCAGAAAAGCTAATCGTTCAGCTGCGAGAGCACCAGGGGTTAGAAGAAGTAATGGTTAAGCTGACAGATTTGGGATTTGGTCCGCAGCTTTCCATGAAAATTTTCCAAGCTTATAAACAAGAGGCGCTAGAAGTGATTCAAACAAACCCCTATCAGCTTGTTGAAGATGTTCAAGGAATCGGCTTTAACCGAGCGGATGAATTAGGAAGGAAGCTAGGGTTAGCAACCAACCATCCTAACCGGCTTCGAGCTGGAATTTTATACGTTATCGAGCATGAATGCAATCAAATGGGACACGTCTACGTGAAAGCAGAGCAATTGTATCAGAAAACGGGAGAGCTGTTACAAAAAAGTCGTCAAGAACCGTTATCAGAAATGGATATTATACGAGAGATTGATGCACTAAAAGAAGAGAAAAAAATTATTATTGATGACGATAAAATGTACTTCCCACCGCTTTTTTATGCTGAAAAAGGAGTCGTTAAAGCGATTGGTAAGCTAATGGCTCAAACAGAGTATGAAGAGCAATTTCCTGAATCAGAATTTCTTCTAGCTCTAGGGGAGTTAGAAGAGCGTCTAGGCGTGCAGTATGCACCTTCGCAAAGAGAAGGAATTCAAAAAGCGCTTTTATCCCCAATGCTTTTGCTTACAGGAGGACCAGGTACCGGTAAAACAACAGTTATAAAGGGAATTGTTGAACTTTATGCAGAGCTTCATGGCTGTTCGCTAAATCCAGGGGATTATAAAAAAGACGAAGGATTTCCAGTGCTGCTTGTCGCTCCTACAGGTCGAGCTGCTAAACGGATGAGCGAGGCTACTGGACTGCCAGCGGTGACAATCCACAGACTTTTAAAGTGGAATGGACAAGAAGGGTTTGACCACAATGAAGAAAATCCAATCAATGGTAAGTTACTGATTGTGGACGAGGTCTCTATGGTAGATTTATGGCTTGCTCACCAGCTCTTTAAATCACTTCCAGCTAGCATCCAAGTAGTGCTTGTAGGTGATGAAGATCAATTACCTTCAGTTGGTCCTGGTCAGGTGTTGAAAGATTTATTACATTCTGAAGCTGTTCCTACCGTACGATTAACAGATGTATATCGCCAAGAAGAAGGCTCATCTATCATTGATTTGGCTCATGAAATTAAAAAAGGACGTCTTCCATCCGATTTGACTAATCAGCAAGGCGATCGTTCCTTTATTCGTTGTTACGGAGCGCAAATTACAGATGTTGTCAAACAAGTGTGCGGCAATGCTGTAAAAAAAGGCTATACGGCTAAAGATATTCAAGTGCTGGCTCCAATGTATAAAGGTCCAGCGGGGATTGATAAAATGAATGAAGTACTGCAAGAATTATTTAATCCAGCCTCTCAAC
Source organism: Bacillus sp. VT 712 (assembly GCF_001614195.1). NCBI lineage: Bacteria > Bacillati > Bacillota > Bacilli > Caryophanales > Bacillaceae > Bacillus > Bacillus sp. VT 712. The sequence goes on from NZ_LWBK01000003.1 coordinate 20,983, forward strand.
AGCGGAGAGAGTTAAAGCACGGAGATGTAACATATCGTGTAGGCGATAAGGTACTTCAGCTTGTAAATCAACCTGATAGTAATGTTTTTAATGGAGATATGGGTGAGATTGTGTCTGTTTTTTTCGCAAAGGAAAACACGGAAAAGCAGGATATGCTTGTTATTTCATTCGAAGGAAATGAAGTAACCTATACGAAACAAGACTTTAATCAGATTACGCATGCGTACTGCTGCTCTATTCATAAATCACAAGGAAGCGAGTTTCCGATTGTGGTGTTGCCTATTGTGAAAAGTTATTATCGCATGCTCCGACGGAACCTGCTTTATACTGCCGTTACGCGGAGCAAGCAGTTCTTAATCTTATGTGGTGAAGAAGAAGCGTTTCAAATTGGCGTAAATCGTAACGAAGACAGCATTCGACAGACCAATCTACAAGCCCTTCTCAAAGAGCAATTAGTTGATGAGTTAGAAGATCCTGAGGTGCCATTTATGAAAGATGCAAATATTGGCATGGAAAACCTTACACCGTATGATTTTATGTAAGATATCGCAACCTACAAAAGAATTAAGCATTGCTTAATTCCCTCCTACTAGCCTGGTGTTTAGGTATGGACATGGTAAAAAGTGGACATAATACGTTTTATAAACGAACGTATAAAAGAGGTGTTCACTTTGTTAAAGTGTCCAAACTGTAAAAGTATTGATGTTGGTAAAATTGGGGTTAATCAATATTATTGCTGGAATTGTTTTATTGAGATGACGATTTCAAAAGGACAAATTAATACCCACCAAGTGGAAGAGGATGGCACGTTAAGCTCATTGGATGATTTGTTTTCAGAGGATGAGCGTACAATGAATTTTTAACTCATTTAGGGGGGGCTTTGCGATGAATCGAATTATTCCGTCAGTAGTTGCTTTTGGTCTAGGGGCATATGCGTTCAAAATGGCAGGTGACCGAGAGATGTTCACAAAGCGCAATATGAAAAAAATGCGCAAGCGTGTTATGAAAGCAATGCACTAAAATCATTGTTGGTCTCTTTACAAAAAAGCTCTTGCTTAGCAAGGGCTTTTTCTCATGGGAAGTTATCTAAAAAAACATCATGAATAAACTCTTTTCTTTGTTGAAAAATAAAGATGAGGAGGAGTTTATTGTGAAAGAGGTACCGATTAAATGGTTTTATCGTTTGGGGATTTTTTTGCTAGCACTGCTTTGTATTTTACTTTTATTTAAAATAAAGTTTGTTTGGCTACCATTTCTTGAGATGTTTTTTAAAGCAATGCTGCCTTTTTTTATTGCTGCCTTTATTACATATTTACTTCATCCAATTGTAGAGAAAACGCATGAAAAAGGTGTTCCACGACCTCTTGCCATTTTACTAATTTATCTCATTTTCTTTGGTGGAATAGGTTATGGTATTTATAAAGGGTTTCCTCTTTTCGTTATTCAGCTAAAAGAATTAAATGAACAGCTGCCTGAGCTTACAGAGATGTATAAGGGATGGGTGCATGAAATTCATGATCGTACCTCAACGCTACCAAACGGAGTTCATGAAAAAATTGAGCAGAGTATCGTTGATTTAGAGCAAACTGTTAACACATGGTTATTGCGAGTGATGGAGGGGGTTAAGTCCATTGTCAATTCATTTTTAATTCTCATTATTATTCCGTTTATTGTGTTTTACTTGCTAAAAGACTTCGGACTCGTTCGAAAAGCTGTCGCATATATTGTGCCAAAGAAATGGCATGAAGAAGGGAAGCATTTTTTACATGATGTAAACTTGTCATTGGGAAGCTACCTTAGAGGACAATTTTTTGTTTGTCTCATCATAGGCGCTATTGCTACGACTGCATTTTGGTTTTTTAACGTACCGTATGCGCTTTTGCTTGGGATAATCATAGGCATTACGAATATTATTCCGTATTTCGGTCCCATTATTGGAGCAGTACCAGCGGCAATTCTCTCCATGACAGTTTCTGTGAAGCTCGTATTAATTGTTGTCGTCATTATCTTTGTACTTCAATTTCTAGAAGGGAATATTCTATCTCCTCTAATCGTAGGGAAAAGCTTGCATATCCACCCTCTTTTTATTATCTTAGCGCTTTTGCTTGGGGGAGAATTTGGAGGGGTGTTTGGGCTAATTATTGCTGTTCCTATTTTAGCTATTGTAAAAATTTCGATTTTACATGTGCGAGGGCATACCTTGAAACATTGACAAAGCAACCTGAATTTGTCATAATATCGCCATAGAAAACGTTACATAGTAAACAATACAATGAAGGAACCAAGTAAGCTGTACACTGGTATATAAGAGAAGCACTTCCAAGGCTGAAAGAGGTGCGATACAAAGAATAGCTGAATGCTAGTCCTGAGTGCAGGAAAACCCTGCCGTTTTAGCAGCGTTAATGCGATGAAGGTGATGAACATTCTAACATGTTCATAATCAGGGTGGTACCGCGAGCTAAACTCTCGTCCCTGCTTTTTGGGATGAGAGTTTTTTTGTGTGCAAATTTCTAAAACTCCCTATTGTATTGTGCGTAATGAAGCAAGCTGCTTTTAGGTCATTATGTTTTTGTCTATAAATAATGAAGAGTTCTAAAGGAGGAACCAATCATGAAAAAGTTAACATCTGCACAAGTGCGTCAAATGTACTTAGATTTCTTTAAAGAAAAAGGTCATGATGTAGAGCCGAGCGCTTCTCTTGTACCTCATGAAGATCCATCTCTTTTATGGATTAACAGTGGTGTTGCGACGCTAAAGAAATACTTTGACGGACGCGTTATTCCACAAAACCCACGTATTTGTAATGCTCAAAAATCAATTCGTACAAATGATATTGAAAACGTTGGTAAAACAGCGCGTCACCATACGTTCTTTGAAATGTTAGGTAACTTTTCAATCGGTGAATATTTTAAAGAAGAAGCAATCGACTGGGCTTGGGAGTTCTTAACGAGCGATAAATGGATTGGCTTTGATCCTGAAAAGTTATCTGTCACTATTCACCCAGAAGATGAAGAAGCATTCAAGCTTTGGAACGAAAAAATTGGAGTTCCAAAAGAGCGCATTATTCGTTTAGAAGGTAACTTCTGGGATATTGGTGAAGGGCCAAGTGGACCGAATACAGAGATTTTTTATGACCGTGGTGAAGCTTATGGAAACGACTTAACTGACCCTGAGCTATACCCTGGTGGAGAAAACGAGCGCTATTTAGAAATCTGGAATTTAGTATTTTCTCAATTTAACCATAACCCTGATCATACCTATACACCACTACCAAAGAAGAACATTGATACAGGAATGGGACTAGAGCGTATGGTGTCGGTTATTCAAGATGTACCGACAAACTTTGATACAGACTTATTCATGCCAATTATTGAAGCAACTGAAAACATCTCAGGTGCTAAATACCGCACAGAAGATGAAAAAGACGTTGCATTTAAAGTAATTGCTGACCATATTCGTACGGTGACATTTGCTGTTGGAGACGGAGCTCTTCCATCCAATGAAGGTCGTGGATATGTACTGCGCCGTTTATTACGTCGTGCTGTACGCTATGCAAAAAAACTAGGCATCAATCGTCCGTTTATGTACGAGCTAGTACCTGTTGTGGGTGAGATTATGGTTGATTTCTACCCAGAAGTGAAAGACAAAACAGACTTCATTCAGCGCGTTGTGAAAAACGAGGAAGAGCGTTTTCACGAAACGTTAAACGAGGGTCTTGCTATTTTAGCAACAATGATTAAAAAAGCAAAAGACCAAGGCAGTGATACAATTTCTGGTGAAGATGTATTCCGATTATATGATACATATGGCTTCCCAGTTGAGTTAACGGAAGAATATGCAGAAGATGAAAAGATGAAAATAGATCATGACGGATTTGAAAGCGAGATGGAAGGTCAACGTGAGCGTGCAAGAGCAGCTCGCCAAGATTCTAGCTCTATGCAAGTTCAAGGTGGGGTATTAGGCGAGTTAACAGTTGAAAGTGAGTTTGTCGGCTACGATAAAGACGAAGTGGAAACGTTCATTGAAGCTATTATCTTACATGGAGAACTTGTTGATAAAGTAACGGAAGGTCAAGAAGCACAGGTTATTTTAAAGCAAACGCCATTCTATGCTGAGAGCGGTGGACAAATTGCTGACCAAGGTGAAATCTCAAATGCCACATCTGTTGCAGCAGTTAAAGATGTGCAAAAGGCACCGAATGGCCAGCACGTGCACACTGTAGAAGTAAGAAGCGGAGAGCTTGTAAAGGGCGAAACTTACACAGCGACAATTAACGGGAAAAAGCGGGATGCAATCGTGAAAAACCATACGGCAACTCACCTGCTTCACCAAGCATTAAAAGATACGTTAGGAATGCATGTTAACCAAGCTGGTTCATTAGTAACTCCAGATCGCTTACGTTTTGATTTCTCTCATTTTGGACAAATAACAGCGGAAGAAATTGAAAAGATTGAAACGATTGTAAACGAAAAAATTTGGGAAAACATTTCCGTAAATATTGAAAATAAAGCAATTGATGAAGCAAAAGCAATGGGTGCAATGGCGCTGTTTGGTGAGAAGTATGGCGATATCGTTCGCGTTGTTCAGGTTGGAAGCTATAGCTTAGAGCTTTGTGGTGGTTGCCACGTTGCTAATACGTCTGAAATCGGCTTATTTAAGATTGTATCAGAATCAGGAATTGGAGCTGGAACACGCCGTATTGAAGCCGTAACTGGAAAAGCAGCTTATCAGTTGATGAATGACCAAGTAACACTGTTAAAAGAAGCAGCAGCAAAAGCAAAAGCGAACCCTCGAGATCTTGTTAGTCGTGTGGAAGGCTTACTAGAAGAAATTCGCCAACTTCATCGTGAAAATGAGTCATTAGCAACGAAGCTAGGGAATATTGAGGCAGGCAATCTAATCGACCGCGTGAAAGACGTAAACGGTGTGAGCGTCTTAGCAGAAAAAGTAAACGCAACGGATATGAACAACCTTCGTTCAATGGTAGATGACTTAAAGCAAAAGCTTGACTCAGCAGTTATTGTACTAGCTGCACCTCAAGGTGAAAAAGTAAATATCGTTGCAGGAGTGACAAAAGATTTAATTGCAAACGGTCATCATGCAGGTAAGATTGTAAAAGAAGTGGCAACAATTTGTGGCGGTGGCGGCGGTGGTCGTCCAGATATGGCTCAAGCAGGTGGAAAAGATCCGAACCAAATTGAAAATGCATTGAAGATTGTAGAAGAATGGGTTAAATCCGTTTAATTCTCCTCTTTCTTGGTGTACAATAGAAGTAAGACTTAACATGATTCATAATGTGCTCACAAATTAAACGAGTGAGGTGGGAAAATGAGTTCATTTGATAAAACAATGCAATTCAATTTTCAAGATGAGCCAGCTGAAACAAGCGTCCATGAGGTTTTATTTACGGTTTATGAGGCATTGAAAGAAAAAGGATATAACCCGATTAACCAAATCGTTGGATATTTGCTATCAGGAGATCCTGCTTACATTCCTCGTCATAATGATGCGCGAAACACAATTCGCCAATTAGAGAGAGACGAGCTCATTGAAGAACTTGTGAAATCTTATTTACAACAGCATCGAAAGGATTCATAAATGCGCGTATTAGGATTAGATGTTGGCACGAAGACAATTGGCGTAGCTGTAAGCGACGAAATGGGCTGGACAGCCCAAGGGATTGAGACGATTAAAATTGCCGATGAGCAAATGAAGGAGTCTTATCCTCGATTACAGCAATTAATTGATGAGTATTCAGTTGAAAAAGTCATTGTTGGCCTACCAAAAAATATGAATGGCACAATTGGTCCTCGCGGTGAAGCTTGTCTTCAATTTGCAGAGGAACTAAAGAAGGATCTAAACATCGAAACGATGATGTGGGATGAACGCTTATCGACAATGGCTGCAGAGCGTGTTTTACTTTCAGCTGATGTTAGTCGTAAAAAGCGTAAAAAAGTCATTGATAAGATGGCGGCTGTTATGATTCTTCAAGGATACTTAGACAGCAAACAATAAGGTTGATTGTAGCTTAGCTTCTGCACGGTTATCCTCGATAAAAAGAGTCTAATTTGATAAGAAGCTAGGGCTTTCAACTTGCCATAAAATCGCTAGTAAATAGCTGGAAAATGAGGTGTCGAACATGACAGAAGAAGGAAAAATTACAATCGTAGACGAAAGTGGTAACGAGCAATTATGTGAGATTTTATTCACATTTGATTCTGAAGAATATGGTAAATCTTATGTAATTTATTATCCAATTGGTGCAGATGAAAATGACGATGAAGAAATTGAAATTCATGCGTCTGCTTTCACACCAAGCGAAAATGGTGAAGATGGTGAACTTCAACCAATCGAGACAGAAGAAGAATGGGATATGGTTGAGGAAATGGTTAACACATTCCTTGACGAAGAAGAAGGCGAATAAAAAAGTTGGTGGCGAGAGCTACCAACTTTTTTTATGGTTTATTTTTCAAATAATTTACATCTTTACTGTCTATCCTAATGAGGACATGTCTTTTCACTTGCTTTTATAGGCGGTCTTGTATGATAATGACGAAAAATGAGATAAATTGTAGTATAATAGTGCGTGCGTATGAGAGGAGGATGCAACTTGTCGCACCAATCTTTTTTTACACCTAAAAAAAATAAACGAAAAAAAATTATCATTGTGACAATAATTCTTTTAGCTGTACTTATTGGTGGAGGCGTTTTTTATGCTCAATCATTTGTACAACCCGTTGATAAAAACAGTAGTAAAAAAGTAAATATAACGATTCCGCAAGGTTCTTCAGTCCGGTCGATTGGAACGTTGTTAAAAGAAGAAAAGCTAATTAAAAGTGAAAGTGCTTTTCGATACTATATTAAAATGTCTAGCGTATCAGGATTTCAGGCTGGAACATACACTTTTTCTCCTTCCATGAGCTTAAGTGAGATGGTCGATATGATGGAAACAGGAGATGTCTCGAAGAATCCGGATGTTCGCTTAGCAATTCCAGAAGGCCGTCAGCTTGATGAAATTGCTACAATTATTGCAAATCGAACAAACTACACGGAAGAAGAAGTAATGAATACTTTAGATGACCCTGCTTTTATTGAGAAGATGAAGAAGAAATACCCAGATCTTGTGACGGATGAAGTGTTTAATAAGGACATTAAGCATCCTTTAGAAGGGTATTTATATCCTGCTACTTACGATCACTATGATTCAAATGTTTCGCTTGAAGTCATTTTAGATAAAATGATTGGTAAAACGAACGGTGTTTTAGCTCAATATCAAAAGGAAATGAAGAGCAAAAAATATACGGCTCACAAGCTTTTAACGATGGCTTCTTTAATTGAAGAAGAAGCAACGGAACAGGTGGATCGTGAGAAAATCGCAAGCGTGTTTTATAATCGTCTTGAAGAGGATATGCCATTACAGACGGATCCAACGGTGTTATATGCTTTAGGTGAGCATCGTGAGCGAGTCTACTATAAAGATTTAGAAGTAGACTCGCCTTACAATACGTATCGAGAGAAAGGACTTACACCAGGACCGATTGCAAACTCAGGCTTAATGTCTATTAAAGCAGCTTTGGAACCCGCTGATACCAATTACCTCTATTTCTTAGCGAATAAAGATGGAGAAGTCATCTTTACCAAAACACTTGATGAGCATAACAAAGAAAAAGCGACTCATATCACAGGGCCTCGTGAAGAAGATAAGAAATAAAAGCAATAGTAACCGTTAATTAAGCGTTTAAAACCCCCTTTACTTTTAAAGATAAAGGGGGTTTTAGTTATAAAATTGTGTGGATAGCTTTAAAAAATTGATTCGACTTTTTGGCATCTGCTCTACTTTTATGTTAAAATATATCGGGTTTACGTTCAGAAAAAAACCAATTATAATGGACTAGTTGTATATTTTTATTGCGGTATATTTTGTGCGTTAGTACATGTTAGCTAAGGCTTTTTTTTGAGCTTTAGTCACGTTTATTTAGTGAGTCAAACTATATATAACCGCTTTTGACTAACGTCAAACATACTTCTTTGAACGGAGGAAGTGTTTTGCTTTTACAAAATGTTGAACAGTATGTAGAAAACCTTATTCCTAAGCGTACAGAGCTTGTTGAAGAGATGGAGAACTATGCAAAAGAACATGTAGTACCAATTATGGAACTCATCGGAATTGAAGCATTGCTTCAAATTCTTCGCCTTCATCAGCCAGCACATATATTAGAAATTGGGACAGCCATCGGCTATTCGGCTATTCGTATGGCTGAAGCATTACCAAATGCTAAAATCGTTACGGTGGAGCGTAATGAAGATCGGTATAAACAAGCTCAGTTATTCATTAATCGAGCTGAAAAGAAAGAGCAGATTAAAACCTTGTTTGGAGATGCTTTAGAACTTCAAGCAGACATTGAACAAAATGGCCCTTACGATGCCGTATTTATTGATGCTGCCAAAGGGCAATATCAGCGCTTCTTTGAGCATTATGCACCATTAGTAAATAAAAAAGGTATTATCATTTCAGATAATATTTTATTCAAAGGGCACGTAGGAACCGATTTATCGCAGATTGAAACGCGCCGTAAGCGAAGTTTAATTAAAAAAATTGATGCATACAACGTATGGCTAATGAAACATCCAGATTTCCAAACCACCATTTTACCAATTGGGGATGGAATTGCAATTAGTATAAAAAGAGGTGATTGACAATGAAAAAACCTGAACTATTAGTAACACCAACTGCTGTTTCAAATATTAAACCATTAATAGAAGCCGGTGCAAACGCATTTGTAATTGGTGAACAGCGATATGGGTTACGACTTGCAGGAGACTTTAAGCGTGAGGATATCGTAGAGGCAGTTAATATTGCACACGCTCATCATACAAAAGTTTATGTAGCTATGAACGCGCTATTTCATAATGATACAGTAGCAGAATTAGATGAATATATCTTGTTTTTACAAGAAGCAGGCGTAGATGCCATTGTCTTTGGAGACCCAGCAGTATTAATGGCTGCTCGCGCAGTTGCTCCGAAAATGAAGCTTCACTGGAATACAGAGACGACTGCAACCAACTGGTATACATGTAATTACTGGGGACGAAAAGGTGCTAAGCGTGCGGTGTTAGCTCGTGAACTTAGCATGGACAGTATCATTGATATTAAAGAGAATGCAGAAGTAGAAGTGGAAGTACAGGTTCATGGAATGACATGTATGTTTCAATCGAAGCGCTCTTTATTAGGTAACTATTTTGAATATCAAGGTAAAGTAATGGAAGTTGGAAATCGAAAGCTTGAACAAGACATGTTTTTATTTGATAAAGAACGCGATAACAAATATCCAATTTACGAAGATGAGAACGGTACACATATCATGAGTCCAAACGATATTTGTATTATCGACGAGCTTGCAGAAATGATTGATGCACAAGTTGACGTTTTTAAAATTGATGGTGTGCTAAAGAGCGCAGAATACATTATTGAAGTAACGAAGAAGTATCGCAAAGCCATTGATTTATGCGTAGAAAATCGTGAAGAGTATGAAGAGATAAAAGACGAGCTTTTAGAAGAAATTGAAGCAATGCAACCAGCAAATCGTCCTCTTGATACAGGATTCTTCTTTAAAGAAACTGTTTACTAAGTGTCATGAGAATGGAAAGAAAAATCGAAAAAGTAGACAATTAGGAGGTACTAACTATGGCTGTGCAAATTGATACGGTTGTTAATGGGAAACGTGTTATTACGAAAAAGCCCGAGTTGTTAGCTCCAGCAGGCAATCTTGAAAAGTTAAAAGTAGCAGTACATTATGGTGCTGATGCGGTCTTTATCGGTGGAAAAGAGTTCGGTCTTCGCTCAAATGCAGGTAACTTTTCATTAGAAGAAATGGCTGAGGGAGTAGAATTTGCAAAAAAATATGGAGCACGTATTTATGTAACAACAAATATCTTTGCTCATAATGAAAACATGGATGGCTTAGATGAATATTTAATGGGATTACAGACGGCTGGCGTAGCTGGAATCATTGTAGCAGATCCGTTAATTATTGAAACATGCCGCCGAGTTGCCCCAAAGCTAGAAGTACATTTAAGTACTCAGCAGTCGCTTTCAAACTGGCGTGCTGTTCAGTTCTGGAAAGAAGAAGGCTTAGAACGTGTGGTATTGGCGCGTGAAACGAGTGCTGAAGAAATCCGTGAAATGAAAGAAAAAGTAGATATTGAAATTGAAACATTTATTCACGGAGCTATGTGTATTGCTTACTCTGGTCGATGCACGTTGAGTAATCATATGACAGCTCGGGATTCAAACCGCGGTGGCTGCTGTCAGTCATGTCGCTGGGACTATGACTTATTTAAATTAGAAGGCGAATCAACAGAAGTTCCTTTATTCAATGAGTCAGATAGTCCGTTTGCAATGAGCCCAAAAGATTTAAACTTAATTCAATCAATTCCAAAAATGATTGAGCTAGGTATCGACAGCTTAAAAATTGAAGGCCGCATGAAATCAATCCACTATATCGCAACCGTTGTAAGCGTCTATCGCAAAGTCATTGATGCCTATTGTGCAGATCCAGAAAACTTTGTGATTCAAAAAGAGTGGTTAGATGAGCTTGATAAATGTGCTAATCGTGATACTGCTCCTGCTTTCTTTGAAGGTGTGCCAGGAGTAGATGAGCAAATGTTTGGCATTCATGGTAAGAAAACAACATTTGATTTTGCTGGATTAGTGTTAGACTATGATGAGGAAACAAGCATGGTAACACTTCAGCAGCGAAACCACTTTAAGCCTGGAGATGAAGTGGAGTTCTTTGGACCAGGAATCGAAAACTTTACACAAGTAGTCGGCACAATTTGGGATGAAAAAGGCAATGAGCTAGACGCTGCTCGTCATCCGCTACAAATTGTAACGTTTAAGGTAGACAAACCATTGTTTTCTTACAACATGATGCGAAAGGGGATTTAATAAGAAGATGGGGAAAAAGCCCGTTGTAATCGGTATTGCTGGTGGATCTGGCTCTGGAAAAACAACTGTTACAAAAGCAATTTATGAATATTTTAAAGGTCATTCAATTATGCTTCTAGAGCAAGATTATTATTATAAAGATCAAAGTAACCTGCCATTTGAACAACGCTTACAGACGAACTATGATCATCCTTTAGCGTTTGATAATGACCTTTTAATTGAGCACTTGCAGAAATTATTAAATTATGAGAGCATTGAAAAACCTGTATATGATTATACTATTCATACTCGCTCTCAAGAAGTTATTGTAGAAGACCCAAAGGATGTTATTATCTTAGAGGGTATCTTAGTGCTTGAGGACAAGCGTCTGCGTAACTTAATGGATATTAAACTATATGTTGATACCGATGCTGATTTGCGTATTATCCGCAGAATGTTGCGAGATATTAACGAGCGTGAGCGTACGCTAGAATCCGTAGTCGATCAATATATTTCAGTGGTACGTCCAATGCATAATCAGTTTATTGAACCAACTAAGCGATACGCTGATATTATTATCCCAGAAGGCGGTCAAAATCACGTAGCAATTGATTTGATGGTAACGAAAATCCAAACAATTCTTGAACAAAATGCGATTTTATAATAACATAGCATAGATACAGGGATTTTTTTGAAAATAAAATCGTCATATTCTATAAACAAGGTCTTCACATATAGTAGAGAAACGAGCAGCTTCTAATTTGAAGCTGTCATTTCTCTATTCACTGAGATTTTAGAATATGAAACCTTTTAGTACATACAGAAAACACTGTATAAGGCACTAATGTATTTCGATTTTATAAAGGAGTGAAGGGTTATGGCACAAGAAAAAGTGTTTCCAATGACGGAAGAAGGAAAGCTAAAATTAGAACAAGAATTAGAATATCTGAAGACGGTAAAGCGTAAAGAAGTAGTAGAGCGCATTAAGATTGCTCGTAGTTTTGGTGACTTATCAGAGAACTCTGAGTATGATTCAGCAAAGGATGAACAGGCTTTCGTTGAAGGGCGCATTACAACGCTAGAAAACATGATTCGCAATGCGAAAATTATTGAAGAAGATGTAGAGAACTCTTCAATTGTATCTCTAGGTAAATCTGTGACGTTTATTGAACTACCAGACGGAGACGAGGAAACGTATACAATTGTAGGTAGTGCAGAAGCAGATCCATTTGAAGGTAAAATTTCAAATGACTCTCCAATTGCTAAAAGCCTAATAGGCAAACAGGTTGGAGATGAAGTAACAGTTCAAACTCCAGGTGGAGAAATGGCTGTTAAAATCGTTACTGTAAAATAAATGTAAATGAATTAGCTCGTTAGAAAGAAGAGGCTGGGACATAAGTAATTCAGCCAATGATAAACCTGAACGATTGAGAGTTTCTCACTTTTAATCGTTCAGGTTTTTTGTTGATTGTGAAAACAATGTTGGAAACAGGGTGGAATGGAGCGTAGGACACTCGACTCCTGCGGGAAAGAGAGGGAAAACTGAGATCCCGCAGCGCAGCGAGGAAGCTCAGGTTCCTCCCCGCGGAAAGCGAGTGACCGTAGCGCAATGGAACGAACATGTTGAGACATATCAAAGAGATGGGAACAGCTAGTGTTCGTTTTTTAGAAGCCATCATTTTGTTATGTCCCAAACTCTTCTTTTTTCTATTTTTAGAAAAAAGAAGTTTAATTCTGAATTTTATCTGTTGTATTCGTTTGAAAAAAAGCTACGTCGGCGACAATGATACAGAGTGAGGTGTATCGACATTGAGAGTAGTTCGAAAACGAATGCAATCGATTTTGATTATTATTATGTTGTTAATTTTTTTACTTATTGGCAGACTCGTTCAAATACAGCTTATTAGTACAGAATCATTTTCAAATCATAATGTTAATTTAATTGAAGAAAGCGTTCATCAGCGCACACAAGAAATGGTGGTAGATGATGGAAGAGGTAAATTTATAGACCGCAACGGTCAATCACTTACATCCGTTACGAATAATCGCCTTGTGCTGTTTCCGTTTTTAAATGAAATGCAATGGCCCATGCAACAGGTGTCTACTATTACGGGGATTTCGACAGTAGAGATGGTTACAAAGCTAAAAGATACGAAGTCTCCGGTAGCTGTTGGAGATCATCTAACAATTGATCAGTTAAAGCAAGTGAATGAATTAAAGATACCTGGAGTTTTTGGTGTACCGTTAAAGGATGAGCGTCCTGTACCTATTGCAGAGCATGTAATTGGATTAGTAAGACAAAGTCAGGAGAAAATCGTAGCACAATATGAAGATAAATTGAAAAGTGGGGAATTAAAGGCAACTACGCCCATTGGCATTACGGGCATGCAAAAAACATTTGACGAATTTCTTCTACCACAGCAAGAGTCGAAGTTGTTATATCACGTCGATCGGTTTGGAGGTCCGATGTTTGGAATTGATGTTAAGTATACGGGAGATGCTAATCCTTTTTATCCTGTAAATGTGAAAACGACTCTGGATTTGACAATTCAAGAAAAGGTAGAAGAGCTATTAGAAAAATATAACTTAAAAGAAGGCGGCGTAGTACTATTAGATATCGAAAAGAGCAACATATTAGCCATGGCTAGTAGACCTAATATCAATCAAACTCATCCGTACGAAGAAAAGAACAAGGGGCTCTATAACCGTATGCTAATGCCACAAGTCCCTGGATCTGTGTTTAAAACCGTCACAGCAGCAGCTGCAGTAGAAGAAGGGATTCTTACTCCGAATATGACGTTTAATTGCAATCAAAGCATATATGACGAATCGTTAGAGAATGATCATCAAAAAGGAATGTTATCCTTTGAAGAGAGCTTTGCACAAAGCTGTAATAAGACGTTTGCACAGCTAGCTAAGCAAATGAGTGAGAAAAAACCTGATTCATTGGACCAATATGCCCGAAAATTAGGCGTAACGGACCCGGTAGGGTGGAGCGGAGATGTGTTTCACTTTGATCATTTTACACAGCTTCAAGAAGGAAAGGGAACAGTGTGGAAGAAGGATGCCAATAAACGCGTTCCCAACGCCATTTCTCAAACTGCTATCGGTCAGCTAGATGTGAAGCTTACTCCTCTAGCAGTTGCCAATATGATGGCTACGATTGCTAGAGGTGGAGAAAAGCGACAAGTAAAAGTAGTGGATGAAATTCAGTATAAAAACAATACTTCGCTTTACACGTTTAAAAACAAAAAGTTGTCTGGTGAAAGTATAAAAAAGCCAACGGTTAAAGAACTTCAAAAGTTACTAAGCCAAGTTGTCCAAAGTGAGGATGGCACGGGAAGACGTTTTCAAGATCTTCCTTATTCAGTAGCAGGAAAGTCTGGTACTGCTGAAATTGATGTAGAAAATGAAATCGTTAATAAGTGGTTCGCTGGATACTTTCCTGCTGATAAACCTAAGTATGCCCTAGTAGTTGTTGATTTGAATACAAAAAGTACAATATCGTCTACAAATCAGATTTTTTATGATATTGTTAAAGAGATGTATGATTTAAATCATCAATAACTAAAAAGTATGTAAAAAATATTACAAAAATGCTTCAAATGAAGGTATGTGCTTCATGAATTTCCAAACACATGGTAAAATAGAACATTATAAAAGTTGGAGGAAGTTGTAGCAATGAATAACAATCGTTCTTCAAGACATCAAAACAAAGAAAAAAAGGTTAACCGATTATATAATGTGTTAATTGCCGTAGTTGCGGTATTGATTGTCTTTATCGGTGGCTCACTTATTCTTGGAGAAGGATCAGACGAGACATCTCCAGAACAAAACACAGAGCAAACACCAAAGTCAGAAAACAATAATGATACGGAGAAAAATACTCCTGAAGAAAACACAGAGGAACCTGCAAGTGATGAAGAAGCAGATGAAAACGCAACAGATGATGAAGCAACAGAGCAAGAGGAGTCTTCTGATGTAGAAGTGGAAGAAAATCCTGAGCCAGGTGTTGAAAGCCGAACTGTAGACCCATCCTGGGAGCCTGTAGGTACAGAGCAAGGTGAAAAGCCAGCAGCTACGTATGAAAAAGGTTCAACTGATTGGAATGAAATGCTTGCAGCAGTTGGAGCTGGAGTAGGCGTTAATCCAAACGATATGACAGTATGGCGTTTAGGCAACAATGGTGCTCCTGAAAAAGCAGTGGCAACAGTTAGTCCTAAAGGTGAAGGCTCGGTAAAGTATCGAGTGGAAATTGAATGGGTAGAAAACGAAGGTTGGAAACCAACTGTTGTTGAAAAATTATCTTAATAAAAAAAGCGGCGCTTTCATTAGCGCTGCTTTTTTAGTTTGAAATGAACAACCGCAGAATAAAGCTTCTTACCTTGTTCATAGTCTACTGCCATTTGATGAGAAACGCTTTGAACTCCTAATAAGATGGCTTTATTTTGTTCAACTTTATCATTAATTTGTTTCTCTAAATCTTTTAAGTCATGTGATTCGAAAAACTCAATTTTGTCTTCAATCATATCAAACTGAAAATTCATCGTCTCGCTTCACCTTCTTCATCCCATATTTACCAAACTTTATTTTAGCAGGAATTCTTGCCGAAATAAATTTATTATGATAACTTAAGAACAATTAATACTTTAAATCATACTATATCTATAAGAATTATAAGAAAAGATAAAATTGTTAAATAACAACAATTTTTTATTGTGAAAAAATAACTTAGATAGTAACAAAATTAAACATGAGGGTGAGATAAGATGGGTAGAGAGTTTTTAAACATCTTTGAAAAGTGGGCAGAAAACTATGATTTGACTGTTGAAGGACATGATCAAGAATATGAAGAAGTTTTTCGAAACTATGAAGGTATTTTACAAGCAGTTGCAAATCGTTCATCGGGAAGCGTAATTGAGTTCGGTGTAGGAACCGGAAACTTAACGAAAAAGCTACTGGAAAAGAGTCTAGCAGTGACAGGAATTGAGCCTTCAAGTCCAATGCGAAAGCTTGCGGCAGGAAAGCTAGGTGAATCGGTTACTTTATCTGATGGCGACTTCTTAGCGTTTCCTGCCCCAAAAGAGAAGGTTGATACAATTGTTAGTACCTATGCTTTTCATCACTTAACAGATAAAGAAAAAGAGCTTGCGATTAGAAACTATAGCAACCTTCTACAAACAGATGGTAAAATAGTGTTTGCTGACACGATGTTTGAAACAAACGAGTCGTTTCAAGAAACAATTGAATATGCTAAGCAACATAAATTCTTTAACTTAGCGGAAGACTTAGAAAGAGAGTATTATACAACGATTCCAGTCTTAAAAAATCTTTTTGAACAAAATGGATTTGAAGCAACTTTTGAACGCTTCAATCATTTCGTTTGGATTGTGGAGGCAACGAAACAATAACAGAAAGAGGTTCGTATAATGAAAGTAGCAATCATTGGTGCTATGGAGGAAGAAGTAACGATTCTCCGAGACAAGGTAGAAAACAGAGAAGAAACAGTCATTGCAGGCTGCGAATATTCAACTGGTACAATCAATGAAATTGATGTAGTACTGTTAAAGTCAGGTATTGGAAAAGTAAATGCTGCATTATCAACAGCAATCTTACTGGAAAGATTTCAGCCTGACTATGTGATTAATACAGGGTCTGCTGGCGGCTTTCATCCAGATCTAAATGTTGGAGATGCAATTATTTCATCGGAAGTACGTCATCATGATGTTGATGTAACAGCATTTGGCTATGAGTACGGTCAAGTTCCAAATTTACCTGCTGCATATCAAGCTGATAAAAAACTTGTTGAGATTGCAGAACAAAGTGCACAAGAAGTAACGGATATGAAAGTAGCCAAAGGTTTAATTGCAACGGGTGACTCATTTATGAATGATCCAGTTCGCGTTGAGTTTGTAAGAAGCAAATTCCCAGAACTAATGGCAGCTGAAATGGAAGCTGCTGCAGTAGCTCAGGTTTGTCACCAGTTTAAAGTTCCTTTCGTTATCATTCGTGCATTATCTGATATTGCGGGTAAAGAATCAGATGTATCGTTTGATCAGTTCCTTGAAAAGGCAGCCGTAAACTCTACAAACTTAGTATTAAACTTTTTATCAAAATTAAAATAATAAATCTGTCCAATAGTACCAATACTATTTTATAGTATTGGTACTATTGGGATTTAATTCACACTAAACAGATGAGTTAACTATAGATGGAACTTTTACTAAAGAGGTGTTGGCATCATGGAAGTCGTAAAAAGTATCCATGAGTTAATTGGAAAAACTCCCATCGTTGAAATTACAAAATTCGCGCTTCCTAAAGATGTACGATTGTTTGCGAAGCTTGAATACTTTAACCCGGGAGGAAGTATTAAAGATCGTCTTGGAAAAGAGCTGATTGAAAGAGCCCTAGCTACAGGAAAAGTTACTGATGGTGGGACAATAGTTGAACCAACTGCAGGAAATACGGGAATCGGGCTTGCTTTAGCAGCTATTCCATACAATTTAAACGTTGTTGTATGTATTCCTGAAAAGTTTAGCATTGAAAAACAAGAGCTTATGAAAGCCCTTGGTGCAAAGGTTGTTCACACGCCTACGAGTGAGGGAATGAAAGGAGCTATTCAAAAAGCGAAGGAGCTTATCGAAACTATTCCAAACGCATATTGCCCGCAGCAGTTTGCAAACGCTGATAATCCGTTAACGTATTACAAAACGCTAGGTCCAGAGGTATATGAACAGCTGGATGGTCATATCGATATATTTGTGGCAGGAGCAGGCACAGGTGGTACATTCATGGGAACTGCTCAATATTTAAAAGAACAAAATCCATTAATAAAAACAGTGATTGTTGAGCCTGAAGGTTCAATTTTGAATGGCGGTCAAGCAGGTCCTCACAAAACAGAAGGCATTGGGATGGAATTTGTACCGGATTATATCAATACAAGCTACTTTGATGACATTCACACCATTGAAGATGATTTAGCATTTAAAGCTGTCCAAGAGTTAGCGGCAAAGGAAGGGCTTTTAGTAGGGAGTTCATCAGGAGCTGCTTTTATGGCTGCATTAAAAGAAGCACAAAAAGCTAAGCCTGGTACAAATATCCTTACTATTTTTCCAGACAGCAGTGAACGATATTTAAGTAAAAAAATTTATGATGGAGGTATTTAGATAATGAAGCGTAAAACACAGCTTATTCATGGTGGAATTGCGGGAGATCAACATACTGGAGCAGTCTCAGTTCCCATTTATCAAGTGAGCACGTACAAGCAAGAAGAAGTTGGGAAACACAAAGGTTATGAATACTCACGTACAGGGAATCCAACAAGGCATGCTCTAGAAGAACTAATTAAAGACCTCGAAGGAGGAGAAGCGGGATTTGCTTTTGGGTCGGGGATGGCTGCAGTTACAGCGGTTATGATGTTGTTTAACAGCGGTGACCATGTTATTTTAACGGATGATGTATATGGCGGTACGTATCGCGTGATTACGAAAGTGTTAAATCGCATTGGCATTGAAGCGACATTTGTTGATACAAGTGATGTTACAAACATCGAAAAAGAAATCAAAGAAAATACAAAAGCACTGTACATTGAAACACCAACAAACCCGCTATTGAAAATCACCGATATTTCGGAAGCTGCACAAGTAGCGAAAAAACATGATTTAGTAACGATTGTCGATAACACATTTAGCACGCCATACTGGCAAAATCCAATTGAGCAAGGAGCGGATATTGTTCTCCATAGCGCAACGAAATATTTAGGAGGCCACAGTGATGTTGTGGCAGGATTGGCAGTTGTAAATTCGAAAGAACTTGCAGAAGAGCTTCATTTTATTCAAAATTCAACTGGAGGTATCTTAGGCCCACAAGATTCATGGTTACTCATGAGAGGAATGAAAACGTTAGGGATTCGTATGGAGGAGCATGAAGCAAATACAAAGAAAATTGTCGACTATTTAAGCAATCATCCAGCGGTACAAAAAATTTACTATCCAGGCCTTGAAAATCATCCGAACCACGCAGTTGCCAAACAGCAAGGAAGAGGATTTGGTGGTATGGTATCGTTTGATGTAGGTAGTGAGGAGCAGGCTAATAAGCTATTAACCACGGTAAAATACTTCACATTAGCTGAAAGTTTAGGAGCGGTGGAAAGCTTAATTTCTTTACCTGCTAAAATGACGCATGCTTCTATTCCAGCTGATCGTCGCAGAGAATTAGGAATAACGGATGGACTAGTACGTATATCAGTAGGTCTTGAAGATGTAGAAGATTTAATTGAAGATTTGTCAAATGGTTTAAAATAAAAGAGACTGAGACATAAGTAGTTCAGCCTCTACTATACCTGAACAATTGAGAGTTCATAACTTTTAATCGTTCAGGTTTTTTGGTTGATTGTGAAAACAATGTTGGAAACAGGGTGGAATGGAGCGTAGGACACTCCACTCCTGCGGGAAAGAGAGGGGAGACTGAGATCCCAAAGTGCAGCGAGGAAGCCCAGGTTCCTCCCCGCGGAAAGCGAGTGGCCGTAGCGCAATGGAACGAACGTGTTAAGACAAACTAAAGAGATGGGAACAGCTAGTGTTCGTCTTTTAGAAGCAATCATTTTGTTATGTCCCAAACTCTTTTGTTTACATAAATTGTCATCCTTGTGCTGGTGTTCTTTATGTTACGATAAAGATAGCGTTTCTAGTCACCACACGTACTAAGAAAAGTGCAAAGGCTTAAGGGAAGGGTGAAGCTTATGAATCAAAAAGAATTAAAATTAATTAAACAAAAAATAGAAGATTATCGACGATTTATTTATGTATTGTTAGCTACAGGTACATTTTTATATATTGGTGTATTAATTGGGCAAGGTGAAAAAACGTTTGTTCAATTAATGTTCATGTCCGGAGTAGATGTTGTTTTATTATTAGTAGCATTTTACTTTGCTTATCGAGCTAAAAAGTTAAAGAAGAAAATAAAAGATGAGCTATCATCATAACGGTGTATAAAGAAAAGTGGAAGAGAATTAATTGTTCTTTCCATTTTACTTTTTTTCTTTTTCAGCGCGATAAAACTCGTGAAACATTTTCATTAATGCGCGTTTTTCGATGCGGGAAACGTAGCTTCTAGATATATTGAGTTCCTTAGCTATTTCACGCTGTGTTTTTTCTTTCTGTAAATCAAGCCCGAATCGTCCAACAATTACCTCTTTCTCACGCTCATCAAGAATATCAATGTACTCTTTGATTTTTTCTAATTCCATATTTAGCTGAATCATATCAATAACATCATCTGATTCAGATTTTAAAATGTCAATAAGGCTAATTTCATTTCCTTCTTTGTCTTGGCCGATTGGATCGTGCAACGACACGTCCTTCTTTGTTTTCTTTAAAGCGCGTAGGTGCATTAAAATCTCATTCTCAATACATCTTGCCGCGTACGTTGCGAGCTTTGTACCTTTTCCTTGAGAATAGCTTTCAATCGCTTTGATTAAACCAATTGTTCCAATTGAGATAAGATCTTCAGCGTCTTCCCCCGTGTTTTCAAATTTTTTCACGATGTGTGCTACGAGTCGAAGGTTATGTTCAATTAATAAGTTTCTCGCTTCTTGGTCTCCTTGAGCCATTAAAGTTAAATAGCGTTTTTCTTCTGCAGCTGATAGCGGCTGGGGAAAAGCGTTATTTTTAACATACGACACAAGAAATATTAACTCTTTAAAAAAGTATCCGAGCGCTGTAATAATAGCTGACATTTTCACACCTCCAGTTAGTGTAAGCGATAAAGCCGTGACATTAAATTATATGTTAGGCGGGCTTACTATGTGCCTGTACGGTTAAAAATAACGGCAAGACAAGCGAGTTTCATAGAATTCTTTTTGAGAAGTACAGACACAATGGACACCTGCCCATACATAAGCTATCTTTTTGAATAAATTATGAGTAATACGTATGTGAGGAGTGACAACTATGTCATATGGATATGGCGGATATGGATGTTATCCAAGCTATCCATGTTATCCATCTTGTGGCGGTGGAGGATATGGATGGGGAATAGGGTTACTGGTTGTTTTATTTGTACTACTACTTGTTTTCGGCGGTTTTTACTGGTTTGGATGCTATTGGGATTAACAAAAACCTCATGCGAGCATGAGGTTTTTGTTATACTTTCTTTAGTTTAAATGTGCTCACCATTAGGAAAGATAAAATAATGGTTAAAAACATAAAAACGTAGGATGGTAAGTACGGTACAGATAAGTAGCTTAAGGTTAATAAACATCCCGCAGCTGTAATGGGCAATCCTGTAAAGTAACCGTTGTTCTCTGTAATATTAAAGCGTGCTAGTCTTAGAGCACCGCATGCGATATATACAATGGCGAATACAGCCCCTGAAGCTCCGTAGCTAAATAGAATGCTTTGATATAGTAGTAGAGCAGGGGCAATACCAAATGATATAATATCGCACATGGAATCTAGCTGCTTGCCAAGTTCTGATTCAATATTTAACTTCCGGGCAACCATCCCATCAAAGCGATCAGCTAGCGCTGCAAGAAAAATAAGCAGTAGGCTGAGCTTTAACTCATCACGTAGAATGAATAAAATGGCAAAGCTACCAAGGCTTAAATTTAGTAATGTTAAAGCATTTGCTGATTGGGATTTTATCTTTTTAATTGTATGATCAAGATAATCTAATAACAACAAGTTCCTCACTCCTTTTAGAGGATGACCTCATACAGCATAATGATAGAAAAGGTCGTAATTTCATTTTAGACGTAAACGAGAGGCTAGTAAAGAACTATTCAACTTTGGTATCTTAAAATTACAGGAACGTATGTAAAGCTTGTTAACGCTATCTAAGCAAAAAATAGAACCTATTTAAGGAAGAGGGAAGCTTGTCAAGTAGGAACGGTACCAGACAAGCTTTACTGCTCTTAAATAGGCTCTTCTATTAGTTAAGATGGAATTTGAATTGTTATTTTTAATGACCGACGTTGGATTTCTTTTTCAATCAGCTGAATGAACTCCGGGCTTAATTGCAACTGTGTAGCTTTATAATATGATTCGATAAGCAGTTCATCTGATAATTTTCGCATGATAATGCCGCCACCTCCTATAAAAAAGATAGGTGCTTTAATTCTAAGAAGTATCTCGTGTCCCAATAGAATTCTTATTCATAATGTATCATGAATTGAAATATAGAACAATCGTTCTGTTATCCACAACTATAAGTGGATAAGCTGTGAGTATTTTGTTTATAATTACCAATAATGCATAATCTATTGAAAGGGATAATGTGAATAAAATTATCCACAGAATACCAGTTAGCATAATTTGTCGAAAAGTTTCTTGAGAAAATATCGAAGATTTTAAGGTTTTTTCATTTGTTTTTAATCATTTTATTCTTTTTTTGGTGAAATTAAGATATGATTATAGTTTGACTGCAGAAATTTCAACAAAAGCAACAGCTGATGAAAAAAGTAGTATTTAAATATAAATAACTGGTGGAAAAATGAATATCCCCCGTTATAATGATAGGCAGAAATCGTTCTTAGAACGTTATTAATATAGTTGAGGTGCATAATACGTGTTAAAACTTTTTTTACCAAACCAACATGTGAAAAGTGTATTGCAAATTAAGCCTGAGGAGTTAATCGAGCGAGGAGTAAAGGGGATTATCACAGATTTAGATAATACGCTAGTTGAGTGGGACAGACCTGACGCAACTCCTGAGCTTATCGAATGGTTTAAGTTAATGCAAGAACATGGTATTAAGATTACTATTGTATCGAATAATGTGGAAAAGAGAGTTAAGCTCTTTTCAAATCCTGTAGGGTTACCATTTGTTCATCAAGCAAGAAAGCCGATGAGAAAAGCATTTAGACGAGCACTGCGTGATATGGAGCTACAAAAGGATGAAGTAGTTGTCATCGGAGATCAGCTTTTAACAGACGTGCTAGGCGGAAACCGCTTAGGTGTATACACCATTTTAGTTGTGCCCGTTGCGCAAACGGATGGATTTATTACAAAATTCAATCGTAAAATGGAGCGACGTATTTTAGCTTGGATGAAAAGAAAAGGTATGATTAACTGGGAGGAATAAAAGTGAGTGAAGAAAAGCTACAGTGCATGGGTTGTGGGGTAGAAATTCAAACAGAGCGTCCAAATGATATTGGTTATGCCCCTAAGTCTGCACTTGAAAAAGAGTTTATTATTTGTCAAAGATGTTTTCGTTTAAAGCACTACAATGAAATTCAAGACGTATCGCTAACAGATGACGACTTCTTGAAAATCCTAAATGGAATTGGCCAAACGGATGGTTTAGTCGTAAAGGTCGTAGATATCTTTGATTTTAACGGTAGTTGGCTCCCTGGTCTACATCGCTTTGCAGGCGGAAATAACGTCATTCTTGTTGGAAATAAAGCGGATTTACTTCCTAAATCTGTGAAGAAAAATAAATTGATTCACTGGATGAAGAAATCTGCAAAAGATCTTGGGTTAAAGCCTGTAGATGTCTTTTTAATGAGTGCGCATAAAGGACAAGGCATTAAGGAAGTTGCTGAAGCTATTGAGCACTACCGATTTGGAAAAGATGTTTATGTTGTTGGCTGTACAAATGTTGGGAAATCAACGTTTATCAACGCAATTATTAAAGAATTCACAGGTGAAAAAGATGTGATTACAACATCTCAATATCCTGGCACAACGCTTGATATGATTGATGTACCGCTTGATAATGGCGCATCGTTATATGATACACCTGGTATTATCAATCATCATCAAATGGCACATTACGTAGATAAGCGCGATTTGAAGCTTATTTCTCCAAAGAAAGAGATTAAGCCTAAAATTTATCAGCTAAATGAAGGACAGACGCTGTTCTTTGGAGGATTGGCACGATTAGATTATGTAAGTGGCGGTCGTAAATCATTGACGTGCTATGTATCAAACGAGTTACTTATTCATCGTACAAAGCTCGAAAAAGCAGATGCGCTGTATGAAAATCAGTTGGGAGAGTTGCTTCAACCTCCAAGACCAGAGCAGCTAAGTGAGTTTCCTGAGCTTGTTGCCCACGAATTTACAATCAAGCATGACAAGACGGACATTGTGTTCTCTGGGCTTGGTTGGGTGACGGTAAACGAACCTGGTACAAAAGTAGTTGCATACGCACCAAAAGGTGTTGGGGTATTTGTACGTGAATCACTAATTTAAATATAAAGAAGAGGGGAAATAGGTTGAAGCAGTTATATGGACTAATAGGTTATCCAGTAGGGCATTCACTTTCACCGCTTATGCATAATGATGCGTTTGAAAATTTAGGAATAGACGCTCATTATGAGGCGATTCAAATTGAGCCAGACTCCTTTAAAGTTGAAGTTGAAAAGCTAAAAAAGCAGCAGATTAAAGGGTTTAACGTGACGATTCCGTATAAAGTTGATATCATGGACCTTTTAGATGAGGTGGACCCTTTAGCTAGAGCAATTGGTGCCGTTAATACAGTTGTGAATCAAAATGGACGCTATGTTGGATATAATACAGACGGTGATGGATATGTGGCATCTCTACTGCAGCATGTAGGGGGCACATTAAAAGATAAAGCTGTTGCAATTATTGGTGCGGGAGGAGCGGCTAAAGCAATTTTTTACACGCTAGCATCTCATAAAGATAGCCCTTCCTCTTTCTATATATGTAACCGAACGGTTGAAAAAGCACAGAGCCTAATTGATCAGTTGCCATTTCAAGCTAATGCGTCAGCCATCACATTAGACGAAGCAGAAAAAAAAGTAGACACATTTGATGTCATTATTAACACAACATCTGTGGGAATGCATCCTCATGTGGAGGATGCGCCAATCGACATTCAACATATTCGCCCAGAAACAATTGTTAGTGATATTATTTACAATCCGTTAGAAACTAAGTTATTAAAAGAAGCAAAACAAAAGCAAGCATATTGTCATAATGGCGTAGGTATGTTTGTATTACAAGGCGCGCTTGCTTTTGAAAAGTGGACAGGTATCGTTCCTGACCAAAAAAAGATGGAACAAATTGTGTTAAAGAAACTTACTGAAAAGTAAAAGCATCATGGAGGTTTTTATGTTAAAAGGAAAACAAAAGCGATTTTTACGCTCAAAAGCACATCATTTATCACCAATCTTCCAAGTAGGTAAAGGTGGAGTGAATGAAAATATGATTCAACAAATTTCAGATGCACTTGAAGCGAGAGAATTATTAAAAGTTAGCATTTTACAAAACTGTGAAGAAGATCGTAATACGGTAGCAGAGCAGTTGGCTAAAGGTGCTAGAGCTCAAGTTGTACAAGTAATTGGTAACACTATCATTCTTTATAAAGAGTCACGCGAAAATAAACAAATCGTATTACCTCGATAAGAAAAGGATACCCTATCATACGCGTATGATAGGGTATATGTACATGTTGAGAGAAGCTTAATATGATAAAAGGAGCTATGATTTTTTGAAACGTATTGGTATTTTTGGTGGAACGTTTAACCCTCCCCATATCGGACATTTAATTATGGCAAATGAAGTATTGTTTTCATTAAAGTTAGATGAAATTTGGTTTATGCCTTCGCATATTCCGCCTCATAAAACCTTGAAACAAGAAATAGATCCCAATCATCGCTTAAATATGCTTAGTTTAGCGACTGACGGTTATTCTAAATTCCGCGTTCAGTCGATTGAATTCGAACGTAACGATATATCATATACATTTGATACGATGTGCATCTTAAAAGAAACATACCCAGATAATCAGTTTTATTTTATCATCGGGGCAGACATGGTAGAATATTTACCAAAATGGTATAACATTGAGGAGCTGCAAAAGCTTGTGACATTCGTAGGGGTGAAGAGGCCTGGATATGAAATGAAATCTCCATATTCAATACTGGAAGTAGAAGCACCTCAAATGGATATCTCTTCATCATTTATACGAGAACGTATTAAAGTGCAAGGTCCTATTGACTTTTATGTGCCTTTATCAGTAAAACACTATATTGAGGAGAATCAGCTATATGAATCAGAGTGAAGCGTTAGCTGTTGTGAGAGAGCAGTTAACAGAACGAAGATATATTCATACGTTGGGAGTCATGGAAACAGCCGTAAAATTAGCCGAGCGATATGATGTGGATATAAAAAAAGCCGAATTAGCTGCAATCTTTCATGATTATGCAAAATTTCGACCAAAAGAAGAAATGAAAGCGATTATTATAAATGAAAGCATGTCTGTTCACCTTCTTGAGGCCAATACAGAGCTCTGGCATGCTCCAGTTGGTGCATTCTTAGTTGAAAAAGAAGTGGGGCTAACGGATGAGGACATATTAAATGCTATTCGCTATCACACATCAGGGAGACCAGGGATGTCGTCTTTAGAGAAAGTGATTTATGTGGCCGATTATATTGAGCCAGGTCGCAAGTTTCCTGGAGTTGAAGAAGTAAGAGAGCTTGCAGAGCAAGACTTAGATAAAGCGCTACTTCAAGCATTAAAAAATACGATTAGCTTTTTGATTAGCAAAAATCAAAGAGTTTTCCCAGATACGCTGTATACTTATAACGAATTAGTTCTAGGAGGAAACATAAATGAATGAACGCGATTTATTATCACTTGTGGTAAAAGCAGCAGACGATAAAAAAGCAGTGGATTTAGTTGCATTGAATATGCAAGGGATTTCACTCGTAGCAGATTACTTTGTCATTTGTCATGGTAATTCTGATAAGCAGGTTCAGGCTATTGCAAGGGAAGTGAAAGAGCAAGCGCATGAACATGAAATTACGGTAAAGCGTATGGAAGGGTACGATGAAGCACGTTGGGTACTTGTGGATTTAGGTGATGTTGTTGTTCATATTTTCCACAAAGACGATCGTGGCTACTATAATTTAGAGCGCTTGTGGGGAGACGCGCCTTCTGTTGACTTACAAGAAGAATTACAATCATGAGCAGCTATAAGCAATTCGCCTACGTATACGACCATCTCATGACGGACATTCCATATGACCAATGGATTCAGTTTGTATCCCGTAAAGTTAAGCCGGGTGAAGAGCTGTCTATTCTTGATGTAGGGTGCGGAACTGGTGAGATGTCAATTCGTTTAGCCAAACAAGGCTATGAGGTAACTGGGATTGACCTATCGGATGATATGTTGGTGATTGCGCAAGAGAAAGCGCAAAACGAAGGTATCGCGTTAAAGCTATATGAACAAGATATGTCAAAACTTGAGCTGATGCAGGAGTTTGATTGTATCGTTATCTTTTGTGATTCACTTAATTATCTACAAACTGATGAACAAGTTAAAGAAACGTTTATGCGTGTCTATGAACATTTAGCTCCAGGTGGCTTTTTGTTATTTGATGTCCATTCAACGCATAAACTTAAGAATATT
This sequence comes from Bacillus sp. VT 712, assembly GCF_001614195.1. NCBI lineage: Bacteria > Bacillati > Bacillota > Bacilli > Caryophanales > Bacillaceae > Bacillus > Bacillus sp. VT 712. Next base: position 48,288 of record NZ_LWBK01000003.1, read on the forward strand.
TTTGGGGATAATTCATTTTCATATGTAGATGATGATGTATCGTATATTTGGAACTGTGAGTATAATGAGGCTAATCAAAGCGTTCAGCATGATATGACATTTTTTGTGTATGACGAAGAAATTGAAGCGTACGACCGATTTGATGAGGTTCATATTCAGCGAACGTTATCAGAGTCTACTTATAAAGAGTGGTTAACAGAAGCTGGGTTTTCAGCTGTTGAAGTGAGCGCTGATTTTAAAGACGAGTTTCCTCATCAAAGTAGTGAAAGAATATTCTTCTCTGCAAAAAAATGAGTTTGGGACATAACAAAATGATTGCTTCTAAAAGACGAACACTAGCTGTTCCCATCTCTTTAGTTTGTCTGAACACGTTCGTTCCATTGCGCTACGGCCACTCGCTTTCCGCGGGGAGGAACCTGAGCTTCCTCGCTGCGCTGCGGGATCTCCGTTTTCCCTCTCTTTCCCGCAGGAGTCGAGTGTCCTACGCTCCATTCCACCCTGTTTTCAACATTGTTTTCATAATCAACCAAAAAACCTGAACGATTAAAAGTTATGAACTCTCAATCGTTCAGGTATAGTAGAGGCTGAACTACTTATGTCTCAGTCTCATTTTTTTTTATAAAAAAGCAGGAATTTTGTTGAATGAAGGTGAATAATGTTGATTACGTAAAATTAAACTGCTTTTCAACGAGCTCGATATCCTCATCAAACTTCTCATGTGTTTTTTGAAACAAACGAACAAACATATCTCCAAGTTCCTCTTCTAATACTTTAATTCCTTCTCCTGTAACACCGCCCTTTACGCTTACTTTCTCTTGTAAAGTAGGGAGCGTAAAAATTTCTTTTTCAAGTAATTTACCCATTCCAATAATCATATCACTAGCCATAATGGTTGCTTCTTCTTTTGAAATCTCCGTTTCTTGAACAGCAGCATCAATAAATTTCTGTAACAAGAAGCTGAAAAAAGCAGGTCCACAGCTAACAATATCCGACGATACCCTTGTAATGTTTTGTGGAATTGATACGGTTTTAGACATGCTGCTAAATAAATTTGTTAAGTAATTTTGATAAAAAGATGAACAATGATCGCCATATGTCATAAGTGATACGCCTGACAACGCAAGATTTGTAATGCTTGGAATGATTCGTGCTACTTGGGTAGGCACGATGCTTTCCAGCTGCTCCACGCTTATTGGACTTGTAATCGATACAATGCAATGTTCTTTCGTTAACAGCGGTTTTATTTTTATTAAAAGGGGGTGAATATCCAATGGTTTTACACATATAAAAATAAGTTGTGAAGAACGGACAACTTCTTCCGCACAATCTCCCAGCTGAATTTCTTGGTGCTGCTTTTGAATCGTTTTTGCTTTGCCTTTTGTTCGATTTGTGATAGTTAGTTGTGAAGGATGTACGGCTTTTGACTCAATAAAGGCATCAATTAATATTCTCCCCATATTACCTGTTCCAATAAATCCTATATTCACTTGTACTTCCCTCCTTCAAAAGCCTATTCTTCTAAACAGTATGAGATTATTAATCAATTTATGACGTTAGTTCATAATCCCTTAAGGAGGAAACCATGACTTTATCGAAAAAACATTGGATTATTTTGGGTTTTATTTCGGTAGCTGTATGTGGGTTTTTAATTTATACAAATGTTTTATTTCCCCAGGTAGAAACGAGTGCTCAGGTTGGAGATGACTTTCCATTTGCTGAAAAACAAGAAAGTAGTTCTTCAACAAGAGACGTGCCTCAAAAAGATTCTACAAGTACTCAAATCGTTGTTGATGTGAAAGGTGAAGTTCAAAAACCAGGCGTATACGAGCTTGAGGCTGGCCTTAGGGTTCAGGATGCTGTCGAGAGAGCGAGTGGAATTACGAAAGAAGCGGACATGAATCAGGTAAATTTAGCAACAAAAGTAGCTGATGAAATGGTCATCTATATTCCAGCTATTGGTCAAGAGCCTCAAGTACCTGTTGCTAGTGGAGGAAGCGTTGAAAAAAGTGACAGCGGTGTAGTGAATCTTAACACAGCAACGTTAGAAGACCTGCAAACTTTAAATGGAATCGGTCCGTCAAAAGCGCAAGCGATTCTCACATATCGTGAAGAAAATGGTCCTTTTAAAACAGTGGAAGATCTGCTACAAGTCTCAGGAATTGGCGAAAAATCATTGGAGAAAATAAAAGCAGAGATAGCAATAAATTAGTGAATGCGTTGACGTCATCTCCTTTTAACCGATACACTATGTACTAGATAGCGAGACAAGAAAGTAGGGAGTAGAAGATGACAAGAATTTCGTGGGATCAATACTTTATGGCACAAAGTCATTTATTAGCATTACGCAGCACGTGTGAACGTTTAGCTGTAGGTGCCACAATTGTAAGAGATAAACGTATTATTGCAGGCGGATACAACGGATCAATAAGCGGCGGGGTGCATTGTGCAGACGAAGGCTGTTACGTCATTGATAACCATTGTGTCAGAACCATTCATGCAGAGGTAAATGCTCTGTTACAGTGTGCTAAATTTGGTGTTAAAACAGAAGATGCAGAAGTTTATGTCACGCATTTTCCTTGCTTAAACTGTTGCAAAGCACTTATTCAAGCTGGGATTAAGACCGTTTATTATGCCAACGACTACAAAAATCACCCATATGCTATTGAATTATTTGAGCAATCAGGGGTAAGATTTGAAAAAGTCGAGCTAAACGAAGCTGTCATTGATTTAAACAGTCAAGAAAAATGGAGCTTTGTAAACAGTATTTTAGAGAAGCTTCACCAGAGTAATCTTTCCAAAAAAGAAATTGCTCGCTTAGAAGACCAAGCCTTTTCGTTGTTTCAACCTTCATAAGCTAGGCACTTGGTGTCTAGCTATCTTTTTTGAATGGGAGGTGCTTTCTTGAAAGGTTTCTATTTATATATAGCAGTTAGCTCCATGTTAACCATGTTTTTAGCTTATCATCTATCATGGATTACATTCGTATTTGCACTAAGCTACGCGGTTTTTTTATACCTGAAGTGCCCACCGTATGTTTTCGTCCTTTGTGTTCTTGTTGGCGGTTTTTCTTTTGGGTTGTTTTATCTTTTTTCACTTCATCATCAAACATCTATCTCTTCCAATCAAACAATATTTACCGGTCAAATCGCTTCTATTCCTGATATTGACGGAAGCCAAGTGCGCTTTTTCTTTAGCACTCAAGGTGAGGACATATCCGTTACGTATTATATGAAAAATGAAAGTGAAGTTAAACAGATTCAAAACCTAACGATTTATGACCAATGTATGCTAAAAGGCAAACTTTCTTCTTTTGAAGAAGGGCGAAATCCAAATGCATTTAACTACAAAGCATACATGAATACTCAGCGTATTCACTGGAATCTTAAAGCATCTACTTTTACAACCTCTTTATGCCAACCTCCTAAACGATTATCTCTCATTCAGTCCCTTTCTACCTATCGACAAAAAGGAATTGACTACCTTAAACAGACTGTTCCTCAGCCAGCTTCTTCTTTTATGCAAGCGCTCATTTACGGAGAGAGAAACCAAATCGATTCTGATTTACTTCAGCTTTACCAAAGTTTCGGGCTTATTCATTTGCTAGCTATTTCAGGACTTCACGTTGGTTTAATGACCTTTATGTTTTTTTATATACTGATTCGAGTGGGGGTGACGCGCCAGTTAGCCATAAACATTTTATTAGTAACTCTTCCTTTGTATGCTATTATCGCGGGTGGGGCGCCTTCGGTTATTCGTGCAGTGTTAATGAGCATGTTAGCATTAATTAGCATGCAGTATCAAAAAAAGATTAGTCTAACCGACAGCATAGCAATAGCATTTTTGTTAATGGTAGTTGTTAATCCATTTTATATTTTACAAGTGGGATTTCAATTATCTTTTGTGGTGACCCTTTTTATTGCGCTTAGTACACAGATTATTCTAAAGCGAATTACCTCAACTATAGCTCAGTTACTGATGGTATCGTTGGTTGCGCAGCTCGGATCGCTACCGCTGTTATTGTTTTATTTTTATGAAATTTCGCTACTAAGCCTTCCTCTTAATATGATTTATGTTCCCTTTTTTTCAACAGTCATTCTTCCACTTTGTTTGTTCACATTTATTGCTTCATTTTTCTTTTCACCCATCGGAACTATAGGTCAATGGCTACTAAATAATATATTATTACTGAGCGAATGGTTCTTGAAGCTACTACACGATGTATCTCCTGTGTTCTTAATAACAACCGGCAAGCTTTCTCTATGGGTTGTTGGACTTTTTTACATAGGTATTTACGGCGTTTTATGGTCTATGGAAAACAAGAAATATACGTCTTTTTTTAGCATAGTCACTGTCCTAATGTTCGTGGTTCAATGTCTTTTTCCGTATGTAAATCCATATGGGAAAGTGACAATGATTGACGTGGGTCAAGGAGATAGCTTGTTAATTGAGCTTCCCTATAGGCAAGGGATTTATTTAATTGATACGGGAGGTAGCGTTCCGTTTTTCAGTGAAGATTGGCAAGTACGTCGCGATTTGTTTGATGTGGGAAGGGATGTTATCATGCCAGTTTTAAAATCAAAAGGAATTCGAAAGGTAGATAAGTTATTGATTACGCACGGCGACTATGACCATGGTGGAAGTGCCAGCACGTTACTGAATCAAGTCAAAATTGAACAGGTGGTGCTGGGGAAAAAGAAGCAGTTTACAGATTTAGAACAAGATATTATCAAGCAAGCAAGGAAAGCGAATAGCGAGATTTCTTATGTTCAGAAAGGAGATCACTGGAAACAAGGAGACATTTCTTTTTATATTCTTTCACCAACAGGCTCAGAAACAACAAGCAATAATTCATCTATTGTTTTGTTTACAGAGTTTGGAGGACTCAACTGGCTTTTTACAGGTGATTTAGAAGAAGCGGGAGAAAATGAGATTCTTCGCACTATTCCTTCGCTGCAAGCTGATGTGTTAAAGATTGCACATCATGGAAGTAAATCGTCTACATCACCTGCGTTTCTTCGTGCACTTAACCCCAAAATTGCTCTCATATCAGCAGGTAAAAAGAACCGTTACGGTCATCCTCATGAGGAAGTGGTTGAAAGGTTACAAGAAGCCGATGTTTTGATTTACCGAACAGATGAAAACGGTGCAATCACGTATACATTTCGAAAAAACAAAGGAACCTTTTACCCCCAACTTCCATAGTCTATATCAAGTTAAAAAAACGACTGTAGATGACAGTCGCTAAGTGTTGCTGATTTTCTATCTCGTTTACCGATTCAACTAATGAATAAAGGTTGTATTCATTAGCAGCTACTTATGAACCAAAGTAGTGAATGACCGTTGCGATAATAAATAAGGTAGTAAAAAATCCAAATGATGCGATAAATCCTACAGCCGAATCGACTGCGTCGTTTCGTTTACTTTGAACGCTTTCTTCAAATTGATTCATTGCCACCCCTCCTATTTACAGTATAATCCATGTTTTTTAAAAAATCTATAAAATATAAAGCGTTTTCCTAACATGACAACAGTTAACAATCATTGTTTGTGGCAAAAAAGTAAACGATAATTATATGGGTTTACTCATTAACAAATAAGTAACCTAGGGCTTAATTTGTTAGTGTTTATTATAAACTGAGGAGTTGCTGCTTTTAGCAATTCCTTTTTGTATTCTTGCCAAACCGTTGTCGCACCTATACCATAGAAGGTGAAGAACTATAGAATGGAGCGTAAAAAATTGGCAATAGATTCGTTGAAAACTATCAATTCTAAGGACATAAAACCCGTCTATTTATTACATGGTTTAAATGCTTTTATTATGAAAAAAGCAAGAGATAAAATTATTCAACATTCCTTATCAGATGAGGAAAAAGAGTTTAATTTATCGATATATGACTTAGAGGAAACGCCGATTGAACAAGTAATTGAAGATGCTGAAACGCTGCCTTTTTTAGGTGATAAGCGAGTGGTAATTGCCAAGAATGCTTTTTTTCTAACGGCAGAAAAATCAAAATCTAAGGTAGAACACGATGTTAGTAAATTGCAGGACTATCTTGAGCAACCCGCACCTTTTTCAACTTTAATCGTGCAAGCTCCTTATGAAAAATTAGATGAGCGTAAAAAGATAACAAAAGCGTTAAAAAAGCAGGCTACATATGTGGAAGCAAATGAATTTAATGAGCATGACTTAGTGCAGTGGATAAAAGACGTATTGCATAAAAGAAACGTGGAAATGGATGAAGATGCTAAGCAGCTCTTGCTGCAGCTTGTCGGATTAAACGTTACGATCATCACAAATGAAGTGGAGAAAATGATGCTTTATGTAGGAGATAATGGTGTCATTACGCGGGAAGTTGTACACGAGCTTGTAGCCAAAACGTTAGAACAAAATGTCTTTACACTTATTGAAGCAGTTATGAATAAAAACCTAAAAGAAGCGTTAAATATTTATCAAGATTTGCTTCGGAACAATGAGGAGCCAATCAAAATTCTATCGTTACTAGCTTCACAATTTCGCTTAATTTATCATACAAAGCAGCTTTCTGGTCAAGGGTATAGTCAACAGCAAATTGCACAAACGTTAAAAGTGCATCCTTTTCGAGTGAAAATTGCTCTTCAACAAAGTCGAAAATTTGAAGAGCCGTTGCTGCGTAGCATTATCAAAGAGCTAGCAGAAGCAGATTATGAAATGAAGACGGGAAAAATAGACAAAGAATTGCTTTTACAATTGTTTTTCTTAAAGCAAGCTGGTGTCTAGCAAAACATAAAAAAAACGATCCTATAGGGATCGTTTTTTCGCTTATTATGCAGATAAACCGTTAAGTTTTTGCGCTAAGCGAGATTTTTGACGAGCTGCAGCGTTTTTGTGGATAAGACCTTTTTGTGCAGCCTTGTCTAATTTTTTAGAAGCAACAGAGTATGCTGCTTTTGCATTATCTACATCGTTGTTTTCAACTAAAGCTTCAAAGTTTTTGATAGCAGTACGCATAGCAGATTTTACTTGGATGTTATGTGCACGACGAGCTTCAGCAGTTTTTACACGTTTGATAGCTGATTTAATGTTTGGCATTCGTTTCACCTCCCGAAATTATAACAATCGAGATTATATAGAACTCGACATTTCTTACAATAAGAACAAAGGATATTTTATCAAACCCACGGCTATAATGCAATAGCACTTAAAAGGAATTTTATCGCTCTCGTGCATGAATTAATTAGCAAGAGGTGAAACTAACTTCTATGATAATAGCTGAGGAGGGTCTGCAATGAATGAAAACTTAGACTTAAGTCAATATAGTATTCGCACTGATTTAGCCGTGGAAGCAAGAACGATGGCTGTTGAAGACAATGAAAAGCAAGCCAAGCAGTCTGAGCTTGAAGGCGTTATTTTTAAAGAGAAAGATGTCGATGGAGTAAAGGTATCTTTAGTCGAAATAACTGAACAAGGTGCCCAAACGATTGGAAAGAAAAAAGGTCGCTATCTTACTCTAGAATCTGTTGGAATTCGCGAGCAGGATACCGAAAAGCAGGAAAAGATGGAAGAAGTATTTGCCGAAGAACTAAATCATTTTATAAAAGGCTTGAATATCCCAGATGATGCAAGTTGTTTAGTAGTCGGTCTTGGAAACAGCAGCGTTACTCCGGATGCACTTGGACCAAAGACGGTCGAAAATTTATTAATCACTCGTCATTTATTTGCTCTACAGCCTGAAAGCGTAGAAGAAGGGTTCCGTCCGGTAAGTGCTATTATACCTGGTGTAATGGGGATTACGGGAATTGAAACGAGCGATATTATCTTTGGTGTTGTCCAAAAAGTAAAACCTGACTTTATTATTGCGGTTGATGCTTTAGCAGCTCGTTCAATCGAACGTGTGAACGCAACGATTCAAATTTCAGATTCAGGTATTCATCCCGGCTCTGGAGTTGGAAATAAACGAAAAGAAATTAGCTATGAAACGCTAGGTATTCCAGTAATTGCAATCGGTATACCCACAGTTGTTGATGCGGTATCAATTACAAGCGATACCATTGATTTTATTTTAAAGCATTTTGGACGTGAGATGAATGAACAAGACAAGCCTTCGAAGTCTCTTATCCCTTCCGGAATGACGTTTGGAGAAAAAAAACAGTTAACTGACGAAGATTTACCAAGCGAAGAACATCGTCAAACGTATTTAGGAATGATTGGTACGTTACCTGATGAAGAAAAGCGTCGTTTAATTCATGAGGTGTTAGCGCCGTTAGGTCATAATTTGATGGTTACACCAAAAGAAGTTGACTTATTTATAGAAGAGATGGCCAACGTGGTAGCTGGAGGGCTGAACGCAGCTCTTCACCATGAAGTGGATCAAGGAAACTTTGGATCTTATACTCATTAAAAGTGAATGAAACAAGAAGAAGTATCCCATAATGAATACTACGAAAATGAATAGGTATGTTTAGATGAAAGGAGCATTCTCATGGCGAAATTCATGATGAAGTCGCTGCTGCTAAGCGTTGTGTTATTGTTCGGTGTACTATTAGGGATGCAGACTGCCCAGCAAGGGCTAATTAAGATGAAAGGGTATGATGACCCTAGTATTCAGCAAGTTTTTACAGTTTCTAAAACGAGCGAGGGCGAAGTAGAAGCAGATGTAATGGGCAACAAGCGAGTTGTGGACCTTGAAGAAAAACAAAAGCTACTGGAAGAGCGAAAGGCATTTAACTTTTTTTCTTCAATCGGAAAAAGCTTAGCTAACGGCATACAGGCTGTTATGCAAAAAGCAGTCGAAGCTTTTCATAACCTGTTTGTATAAAACAACAAAGCAGAGCAGCCTTAATGTTTCGCTATACATTAAAGCTGCTCTGCTTTACTATTGAGCTCATCTCTCTCCTTCCTTTGAGAAGTTTATTGAATGTTGACTGATGTGTTGTTATAATTTACTTTAGTGTATTTTGCCGATTTTCAGTAGGAGTGAAAAAATGATGGATAGAGAAGCGAAGTTAAACCGACAGTCGAAAATTAGAAACTTTTCGATTATTGCTCATATAGATCACGGAAAGTCAACATTAGCTGACCGTATTTTAGAAAAGACAAATGCGCTTACGCAGCGCGAAATGAAAGCTCAGCTTTTGGATTCTATGGATTTAGAACGTGAGCGTGGAATTACTATTAAGCTAAATGCTGTTCAGCTTAAGTATAAAGCAAAAGATGGGGAAGAATATATTTTCCATTTAATTGATACTCCAGGGCACGTCGATTTTACATATGAAGTGTCTCGTAGTCTTGCAGCTTGTGAAGGAGCAATTCTTGTAGTGGATGCAGCTCAGGGAATTGAAGCGCAAACATTAGCAAACGTATACTTAGCGCTAGATAATGATTTGGAAATCTTACCGGTTATTAATAAAATTGACCTTCCAAGTGCTGAGCCTGAACGCGTACGTCAAGAAGTGGAAGATGTAATTGGCTTAGATGCTTCAGAAGCAGTGCTCGCTTCTGCAAAAGCAGGTATTGGAATTGAAGAGATTTTAGAGCAAATTGTAGAAAAGGTACCTGCTCCTGAAGGCGATCCTGAAGGGCCTTTAAAAGCCTTAATTTTTGATTCATTCTATGATGCGTATCGTGGTGTTGTTGCATCTATTCGTATTGTAGAAGGGTCGGTCAAAACAGGCGATAAAATTCGCATGATGGCAACGGGCAAAGAGTTTGAAGTAACAGAAATTGGTGTATTAACACCAAAAGCAGTTCCACAAGACCAACTATCTGTTGGAGATGTAGGATATTTAACAGCTGCTATTAAAAACGTAGGAGATACACGCGTAGGGGATACGATTACGCTTGCTAAAAATGGTGCAACTGAACCATTACCAGGTTACCGTCGTTTAAATCCAATGGTATATTGCGGCTTGTATCCAATTGATACAGCAAAATATAATGACTTACGTGAAGCCTTAGAAAAACTGGAGCTGAATGATTCTGCCCTTCAATTTGAACCAGAGACATCTCAAGCATTAGGATTCGGCTTCCGCTGTGGATTCTTAGGCCTGCTTCACATGGAAATTATCCAAGAGCGTATCGAGCGTGAGTTTAAGATTGACTTGATTACAACAGCACCAAGTGTTATCTACGATGTTTACATGACGGATGGCGAGAAAGTATCTGTTGATAACCCGTCTAATATGCCAGACGCTCAAAAGATTGAAAAAGTGGAAGAGCCGTATGTAAAAGCAACGATGATGGTTCCTAATGATTATGTAGGAGCTGTTATGGAGCTTTGTCAGAAGAAGCGCGGTAACTTCATCGACATGCAGTATTTAGATGCGAATCGAGTGAGCATTGTGTATGAGATTCCGCTAGCTGAAATCGTGTATGATTTCTTTGATCAATTAAAATCAAACACAAAAGGGTATGCATCCTTCGATTACGAATTAATTGGTTACAAAGAATCTAAGCTTGTGAAAATGGATATCTTATTAAATGCAGAAAAAGTCGATGCACTGTCCTTCATCGTGCACCGTGACTCAGCGTACGACCGCGGTAAGATTATCGTAGAGAAGCTTAGAGAGCTGATTCCACGTCAGCAGTTTGAAGTCCCTATTCAGGCAGCTATTGGTCAAAAGATTGTAGCACGTTCAACAATCAAAGCCATTCGTAAAAATGTATTAGCAAAATGTTACGGTGGAGATATTTCTCGTAAGCGTAAGCTTCTTGAGAAACAAAAAGAAGGTAAAAAACGAATGAAGCAAGTCGGATCAGTAGAAGTTCCACAAGAAGCATTCATGGCTGTACTGCGTATGGATGAAGAGTGAGAAATCATTTAATATAAGCAGTTTAGTGTTTTATAACTGATTGATTTGTTACACTATAGCGTAGAGCGATTAAAGACGCGTTACGATAAAAAATACCGCAGAGAGCATCTGCGGTATTTTTATCATTTACTTTAACTATTTTGAGGTGGAAGACGATGATTGAAGCAGCTTACCTGCACATTCCTTTTTGTCATCATATTTGTCACTATTGTGACTTTAATAAAGTATTTTTCAAAAATCAGCCCGTTATGCCCTATCTAGAAAAAATGAGAGATGAGATGAAGCAGACGGTAGAAAGGTATCCAGCTAATGATTTAAAGACGATTTTTGTCGGTGGAGGAACTCCGACAGCCCTTGATGAAAAGCAACTGACGTACTTTTTAGAATCCATTCATGAATCGTTTCCAGTTCATGATGTAAAAGAGTTTACGTTTGAAGCAAATCCTAATGAGCTAACAGAAGAGAAGTTACGAATTTTACATGCGTACGGTGTGGATCGATTGAGCATTGGTGTTCAAACGTTCAATGAACAGCTTCTTGAAAAAATTGGACGTGTTCATAGCAACCAGCAAGCATTTCAAGCTGTTGACGAAGCGAGAAAAATAGGGTTTAGAAATATTAGCTTAGATTTAATGTACAGCTTGCCTGGACAAATGATTTCTGATTTCAAAGAAACGCTTGATATTGCATTTTCACTGGATGTCGAGCATATATCTGCTTATTCTCTTATCATTGAGCCTAAAACCGTATTTTATAACTTAATGAATAAAGGAAAGCTTCGTGTGCCTTCTCAAGAAGATGAAGCGTTTATGTACGAGATGTTAATGGATGAGATGGATAAGCATGGATATTCTCAGTATGAAATTAGCAATTTTGCTCGTTCAGGCTACGAAAGCCTCCATAACCTGACGTATTGGGATAATAATGATTACTACGGGATAGGAGCGGGAGCTCATAGCTACATTGATGGAATTAGACGATCGAATATTGCACCGTTAAAAAAATATATGCAGGCCGTTACTGAAACGAATCATGCTTATTTAGATGAAATTTCTGTTTCAAAAGTGGAAAGAATGGAAGAAGAGATGTTTCTAGGATTGCGTAAAACAAATGGTGTTAACAAAGCTAGCTTTTACGAAAAGTATAAAGTTGAAATGAATGATGTTTTTTCTGAGCCAATAAAAGAATATACAAACAAAGGATTGTTGGAACAAACCGAAAGTTCGCTGCGACTAACAAAAAAAGGGCGCTTTTTAGGAAATGAGGTATTCCAGGCATTTATTGGTGGAATCTAATCGTTGACATGACCCATAATGATTTGGTAATTTATTATTAGATTTAGCACTCAAGCTTTTAGAGTGCTAACAGAGGTGATGAAACGTGCTTACTGATCGACAACTATTAATTTTACAAGTCATAATTGATGATTTTATTCGATCTGCACAGCCTGTTGGCTCTCGTACACTTTCTAAAAAAAGTGAAATTAACTTTAGTTCAGCAACAATTCGCAATGAAATGTCTGATTTAGAAGAGCTGGGCTTTATTGAAAAAACTCATACATCTTCAGGGCGCGTTCCATCCGAAAAAGGATATCGCTATTATGTGGATCATTTGTTATCTCCGCAGCTATTAACGAATGAAGATATTTCAACAGTTAAGTCTCTCTTTGCTGAACGAGTTGTTGAACTGGAAGAGATTGTGCAAAAATCTGCTCAAATTTTATCAGACTTAACAAGCTTAACGTCCATTGTGCTTGGCCCTAAAGCAGTAACGAATAAGCTCAAGCAGCTGCAGATTTTGCCGTTAACTGAGGAGTCAGCCGTTGCTATTATTGTTACAGATACAGGTCACGTACAGCATCGTACCATTACTTTACCTACTGGTATTGGCGCATCAGATATTGAGAAGATGGTCAATATTTTAAACGATAAGCTAGTAGGCGTTCGGATTACTGAGCTACATGATAAGATGTATAAAGAAGTAGCTTTATTGTTAAAAAATCATATTCGAGGGTATAAAGAAACGATGACGATTTTAAGCGATACGTTAAAGCTGAATACAAGCGGTAAAATGGTTATCGGTGGAAAAACGAATATGTTTGCTCAGCCTGAGTTTCATAACATTGATAAAATTCGTGATTTATTCACTATTATTGAACATGAAAAAGAGTTTTCACAGCTTTTAACGTCTAGTGAATCTGGTATTCACGTTAAAATTGGCCGTGAGAATGAAGTAAACGAAATGGCTGATTGTAGTTTAATTACTGCTACGTATTCGTTTGGTGAAGAACAAATTGGTACCATTGCTTTATTAGGACCGACTCGTATGGAATATGCGCGAGCTATTAGCTTAATGACATTGTTATCTTCTGACATGTCTCGTTTATTAACGAATTTATACAAGCAATAAAAAATAAAAGGAAAGTGCTGGAAGTCATTGCTTCCTGTCTTTCCTATGATAAAATAGACAGCGGCATGAACGTGCTCTAACTTTAAGGAGGTGAAGGAATTGTCAAACGAAAAGCAAGTAGAGGATGTAGTAGAAGAAACTGTAGATACAGAAGTTCAGCAAGAAGAGCCTGTTGAAGAATCTGTAGAAGAATCTGTAGAAGAATCTGTAGAAGAATCTGTAGAAGCTACTCTTCAAACAGAAATTGACCAATTAAAGCAACAGCTTGAAGAACAGGAAAATAGATATGTACGTCTACAAGCTGATTTCGATAATTTCCGTCGTCGTTCTCGTCTTGATGCAGAAGCAGCACAGAAATATCGTGCTCAATCTTTAGTGACAGATATCTTACCAGCACTAGATAACTTTGATCGTGCTCTACAGGTGAACACAGAAGATGAGAATACGAAGTCTGTGATGAAAGGTGTAGAGATGGTCTACCGTCAATTAGTTGAGGCACTTCAAAAAGAAGGTGTTGAGGCAATTGAATCTGTAGGGAAACCATTCGATCCTTATGAACATCAGGCTGTTATGCAAGTAGAAGATGAGGCGTATGAACCAAATACAGTCGTAGAAGAACTTCAAAAAGGGTATAAACTAAAGGATAAAATTATTCGCCCTGCAATGGTAAAAGTAAACCAATAAAACTATTACATAAAACAAGGAGGTTATTTTACATGAGTAAAATCATTGGTATCGATTTAGGTACAACGAACTCTTGTGTCGCTGTTTTAGAAGGCGGCGAGCCAAAAGTAATCCCAAATCCAGAAGGAAATCGTACAACACCATCTGTTGTTGCGTTTAAAAACGGTGAGCGTCAAGTTGGGGAAGTAGCAAAGCGTCAAGCAATTACAAACCCAAACACAATCATCTCAATTAAACGTCATATGGGTACAGATTACAAAGTAGAAGCTGAAGGGAAAGAGTATACACCTCAAGAAATGTCAGCAATTATTCTTCAACATTTAAAAGGATATGCAGAAGAATACTTAGGTGAGCCTGTAACAAAAGCGGTTATTACAGTTCCTGCATACTTTAACGATGCTGAGCGTCAAGCAACAAAAGATGCTGGTAAAATTGCTGGTTTAGAAGTTGAGCGTATCATCAACGAACCAACAGCAGCTGCTCTTGCATACGGATTAGAAAAAACAGACGAAGATCAAACTGTACTAGTATATGACTTAGGTGGAGGTACGTTTGACGTATCGATTCTAGAACTAGGCGATGGTGTATTCGAAGTACGCTCAACTGCTGGTGACAACCGTCTTGGTGGAGATGATTTTGACCAAGTAATCATCGACTACTTAGTAGCTGAGTTTAAAAAAGAAAATGGCATTGATTTAGCTAAAGATAAAATGGCGCTTCAACGTCTAAAAGATGCTGCTGAAAAAGCGAAGAAAGATTTATCTGGTGTAACTTCTACACAAGTTTCATTACCATTTATCACAGCTGGCGAAGCTGGACCACTTCACTTAGAAGTAACGCTATCACGCGCGAAGTTTGAAGAGTTATCTGCAGACCTAGTAGAGCGTACAATGGCTCCAGTACGTCAAGCATTACAAGATGCTGGTCTTTCTGCAAGTGAACTAGATAAAGTTATTTTAGTTGGTGGTTCTACTCGTATTCCAGCTGTACAAGAAGCAATTAAAAAAGAAACTGGTAAAGAGCCTCATAAAGGCGTAAATCCTGATGAAGTTGTTGCTTTAGGTGCAGCAATTCAAGGTGGCGTATTAACTGGTGATGTAAAAGACGTAGTATTACTAGATGTAACGCCATTATCTCTAGGAATTGAAACAATGGGTGGCGTATTTACAAAGCTAATTGAGCGAAACACAACAATTCCTACAAGTAAATCACAAGTATTCTCAACGGCAGCTGATAACCAAACGGCTGTAGACATTCATGTGCTTCAAGGTGAACGTCCAATGTCAGCTGACAACAAAACGTTAGGTCGTTTCCAATTAACGGACATTCCACCAGCTCCACGTGGTGTACCTCAAATTGAAGTAAGTTTTGATATTGATAAAAACGGTATCGTAAACGTACGTGCAAAAGATTTAGGTACAAATAAAGAGCAAGCAATTACAATCAAGTCTTCTACTGGTTTATCAGATGATGAAATCGAACGCATGGTAAAAGAAGCAGAAGATAATGCGGATGCAGATAAAAAGCGTAAAGAAGAAGTTGAATTACGCAATGAAGCAGATCAACTTGTATTTACAACTGAAAAAACGTTGAAAGACCTTGAAGGTAAGGTTGAAGAAGCGGAAGTAACAAAAGCTAACGAAGCAAAAGATGCGTTAAAAGCTGCAATTGAAAAGAATGACCTTGAAGAAATCAAAGCGAAAAAAGATGAACTTCAAGAGGTTGTTCAAACTCTAACGGTGAAAATGTACGAGCAAGCTCAACAAGCAGCTGGTGGCGAAGGCGCTCAAAACGATGATGTTGTAGATGCAGAGTTTGAAGAAGTAAACGACGATAAAAAATAATGCATCTTGACGACTAATGTGAAGGACGCCACGGTGCAATTCACAGGATTTCAAAAGTCAAAGTCAAGCTATCTCTTGGCTTTGACTTTTTTAACGTACAAAAATAGCAATTCACAATAGGTTCGGTGTGTCGCTTAACTTTTCTGTTGCGATGGAAAGATTAATGATGATACAATTACGTTTATGTGAAACGATTCGGGAGTGAGTATTGATGAGTAAGCGAGATTACTATGAAGTACTCGGCATCAGCAAAGGCGCTACAAAAGATGAAATTAAAAAAGCGTACCGTAAGCTTTCAAAAAAATATCATCCAGATATTAATAAAGCCGAGGATGCTGCAGAGCAATTTAAAGAAGTCAAAGAAGCATATGAAGTATTGAGTGATGATCAAAAGAAAGCACACTATGATCAATTTGGTCATACTGATCCAAATCAAGGCTTTGGTGGTTTTGGCGGCGGATCAGACTTTGGCGGCTTTGGCTTTGAAGATATTTTTAGTTCAATCTTTGGTGGTGGAGGTCGTAGAAGAGACCCTAATGCGCCAAGACAAGGTGCCGATTTACAATATACGATGACGTTATCGTTTGAAGAAGCGGTATTTGGGAAAGAAACAACAATTGAAATTCCTCGTGAAGAAACATGTGACACATGTAATGGGTCAGGTGCAAAGCCAGGTACAAAAGTAAGCACATGTTCACACTGTAACGGTTCTGGGCAATTAAATGTGGAACAAAACACGCCGTTTGGTCGTGTAGTAAACCGTCGTGCTTGCCATCATTGTAATGGAACTGGTAAGAAAATTGAGCAGAAATGTTCAACATGTCACGGAGAAGGAAAAGTAACAAAACGTCGCAAAATTAATGTGAAAATTCCAGCTGGTGTGGATGATGGTCAACAGCTTCGCGTGAGTGGCCAAGGAGAACCTGGTGCAAATGGCGGTCCATCTGGAGACTTATACGTTGTGTTTAACGTTCGATCACATGAACTCTTTGAGCGTGACGGTGATGATATTTATTGTGAAATGCCGTTAACCTTTGCACAAGCCGCACTGGGAGATGAAGTGGAAGTACCGACGCTGCATGGAAAAGTAAAGTTGAAAATTCCTGCAGGTACGCAAACGGGTACGAGGTTCCGACTAAAAGGGAAAGGTGTAGCAAACGTTCGAGGATATGGTCAGGGTGACCAGCATATTCACGTGCGCGTTGTTACACCAACAAAGCTTTCTGAGAAACAAAAACAATTGATCCGAGAATTCGCAGAATTAAGCGGACAAGAAGCAGTTGATGAGCAGCACGATTCTTTCTTTGCAAAAGTAAAGAGAGCAATTAAAGGCGAATAGTAAACACTGACAGGTTGGTAAAATGCTTTACCAACCTGTCAGCTGTCATAAAACAAAATGAAGTGAAAAAATAGAAGGGATGAAGTTGGTAGAGATGAAATGGTCTGAAATTTGTATTCATACGACACAGGAAGCGATTGAACCAATCTCACATATTTTACATGAATCAGGAGCGAGCGGTGTTGTAATCGAAGATCCTGCAGATTTAATAAAAGAAAGGGATACAACTTTTGGGGAAATCTACCAGCTCAATGCCGATGATTACCCTGAAGAAGGCGTAATTGTAAAAGCATACCTTCCTGTAAATAGCTTCTTAGGTGAGACGGTTGAAGGTATTAAAGAGGCTATTAACGGCCTGTTAGTTTATGACTTTGATTTAGGTGCAAACAAGGTGACAATCAGTGAGGTAAATGAAGAAGAGTGGGCAACTGCATGGAAGAAATATTATCATCCTGTAAAAATATCTGAGCGTTTTACAATTGTCCCTACTTGGGAAAACTATGAAAAAGTCAACACAGATGAATTAATTATTGAATTAGATCCAGGGATGGCGTTTGGAACAGGGACCCACCCAACAACGGTCATGTCTTTGCAAGGACTTGAACGAACGGTTAAAGAAAATGATACGGTTATCGATGTTGGAACAGGTTCTGGCGTTTTAAGTATTGGTGCAGCAATGCTTGGAGCAAAATCTGTAAGAGCACTTGATCTTGATGAAGTAGCCGTTCGTTCTGCTCGTTTAAACGTAAAGCTAAACAAAGTGCAAGATGCTGTAACGGTTGCTCAAAATAACCTTTTAAATAATATTGAAGGTCCTGTAGACGTTGTTGTTGCAAATATTTTAGCGGAAATTATTGTTCGTTTTGTTGACGATGCATATGCGGTTCTGAAGCCAGGCGGTTCATTTATTACATCAGGCATAATTAGTGCCAAGAAAGAAGAAGTAAAAGAAGCGCTTGTGAAGGCTGGATTTGTTATTGAAGAAGTAACAATGATGGAAGATTGGGTAGCTATTATTGCGACTAAACAAGCTTGATAAGTGAGAAGGTGTAGCTGTGCAACGTTATTTTCTAAAAAATGATCAATTTGTTGATAAAACGGTGAGAATTACTGAATCAGATGCTCACCACATTCAGCGAGTGATGAGAATGTCAGAAGGAGAACGTATTATTTGTTGCAATGAAAATGGACAAGCGGCTCTCTGTGAGATTGAAATGATTTCCACTGACGAAATCCAAGGATCTATTATAGAATGGCTAAGTGAAGAAAAAGAAATGCCTGTGACAGTTACGATTGTGAGCGGGTTGCCTAAAGGGGATAAGCTTGAGCTTATTATTCAAAAAGGGACAGAACTTGGCGCAACGAGGTTTATCCCTTTTATTGCGGATCGCTCCATTGTGAAATGGGACGAGAAAAAAGGTAAAAAGAAATTAGAGCGATGGAACAAAATTGCAAAGGAAGCTGCAGAGCAATCTCATCGTACCATAGTGCCAGCTGTTGACAGTCCGATGACTTTAAAACAGCTCGTTGCAGCAAGCGACTGTACGCATAAAATTGTAGCGTATGAAGAAGTAGCTAAGCAAGGTGAGTCTTCTAATTTGCATCATGTTTTATCTAATCTACAGCCAGGTGATTCGCTTTTGGTTGTTATTGGACCAGAAGGTGGACTCACAGAACAAGAAGTTGCGTTTTTAGAAGAACATCAATTTATTAAATGTGGATTCGGTCCTCGAATTTTACGTGCAGAAACAGCACCGCTATACGTGCTATCTGCTATTTCATATCAAACTGAGTTAATGGGGTGAACACAATGCCAACAGTTGCTTTCCACACGTTAGGGTGTAAAGTGAATCACTATGAAACAGAAGCTATTTGGCAGTTGTTTAAAGGAGCTAACTACGATCGCGTAGAATATGAACAAACTGCTGATGTATATGTTATCAATACCTGTACGGTAACGAACACAGGTGATAAAAAAAGTCGCCAAGTAATTCGTCGTGCAATTCGTAAAAATCCAGATGCTGTTATTTGTGTAACAGGATGTTACGCACAAACATCACCAGCAGAAATAATGGCGATTCCTGGCGTTGATATCGTTGTAGGTACACAAGATCGCGTGAAGATGCTAGATTACATTGAACAATTTAAACAAGAGCGCCAGCCGATTAACGGCGTAGGAAATATCATGAAAACACGCGTATATGAAGAATTAGACGTACCAGCTTTCACGGACCGTACGCGTGCATCCTTGAAAATCCAAGAAGGCTGTAACAATTTCTGTACGTTTTGTATCATTCCTTGGGCAAGAGGTTTAATGCGTTCACGCGATCCAAAAGAAGTTGTAGCGCAAGCTCAACAATTAGTAGATGCTGGTTATAAAGAGATTGTTTTAACGGGAATTCATACGGGTGGCTACGGTGAAGATATGAAAGATTATAATCTTGCACAGCTATTACGTGATTTAGAGTCTCAAGTAAAAGGATTAAAACGCATCCGTATTTCATCAATTGAAGCTAGTCAGATTACAGACGAAGTTATCGACGTGTTGGATAAATCTGAAATGGTTGTTCGTCATTTACACGTGCCCCTTCAGTCCGGGTCAAATACGGTGTTAAAGCGCATGCGTCGTAAGTACACAATGGAATTCTTTGGAGAGCGTTTGACACGCTTAAAAGAAGCGTTACCTGGACTTGCGATTACATCTGATGTAATTGTAGGATTCCCTGGTGAAACAGAAGAAGAGTTTATGGAAACATACAACTTCATTAAAGAGCATAAATTCTCAGAGCTTCACGTGTTCCCATACTCTAAGCGTACAGGTACACCTGCTGCTCGCATGGACGACCAAATTGATGAAGAAGTGAAAAACGAGCGCGTACATCGCTTAATCGAGCTTTCAAATCAACTGGCGAAAGAGTATGCTTCAGAATTTGAAGGTGAAGTATTGGAAGTTATTCCGGAAGAACGTTACAAAGAAGAATCAAATAGCAATCTGTACGTTGGTTACACGGATAACTATTTGAAAGTAGTGTTCCCAGCAACGGAAGAAATGGTTGGAAAGCTTGTGAAAGTAAAAATTTCTAAAGCTGGTTACCCATATAACGAAGGTGAGTTTGTACGTGTGATGGACGATGTAGAAATGCCAGCAGATCGCGTTAAACTAAGTTCTTAATTTCAAAAAGCACACGCAGGTTTGGAAGATAAAGAAAGCCTGCGTGTGCAAGTTTTATAATTGATTGAGAAAATGGGTATGGTTTAATAAGTGAATTCATAAAATACAATTGAATGGGTTTATTACTTTATTTAAACTGGTTGACCTTAAGAGTTCATTATATTATAATGGCAAAAGACATGTCTAACACATGTCATTATGATGTTAGTGGTTTTGTTCGGAGGGAGGGAATTAGAATGTCAAAAACAGTTGTTCGTAAAAACGAATCGCTTGAAGATGCTCTTCGTCGCTTCAAACGTTCAGTTTCAAAAACTGGTACGTTACAAGAAGCAAGAAAGCGCGAATTCTATGAAAAGCCTAGCGTAAAGCGTAAGAAGAAATCTGAAGCTGCTAGAAAGCGCAAGTTTTAATAAGAGGGTGGATTTATTATGAGTCTTCTCGAGCGTTTAAATAGTGATATGAAGCAAGCGATGAAAAACAAAGAGAAAGAGAAGCTAACTGTGATTCGCATGGTAAAAGCATCTCTTCAAAATGAAGCCATTAAGTTGGGCCACGATCTAACTGAAGCAGACGAGTTGACGGTTATTTCTCGCGAATTCAAACAACGTAAAGACTCCCTCCATGAATTTGAGAAAGCAGGTCGTCAAGATCTTGTTGATAAAATTCATTCTGAATTAGTTATATTAGAAGCTTATGCGCCTAAGCAACTAAGTGAAGAAGAGTTAAGCGAATTGATTAAAGCAACGATTGAAGAAACGCAGTCTTCCTCTAAAGCTGATATGGGGAAAGTTATGGGAGCGCTTATGCCTAAAGTGAAAGGTAAAGCTGATGGCTCTCTTGTAAATAAGCTTGTTCTTCAACACTTATCGTAAAAAACACCTTACACACGTAAGGTGTTTTTTATATGTTATAGGTTCATATTCATACATAAAAAGTTTCAAAAACTTGAAACTATTTGTAAAGTTAATCGTATAAGAAGATAAGCACTCATATGATGCAAAGAGAGGAGGGGTGATAGAATAAGTGAAAAAAATAACTGTAAGCATCATTGTCGCTACGTTTATCATACTTTGTTTCTTGCTACAAGCCTTCACTGCTAGTTCAGAGAAAGTATATGTCATTCCAGTTGAGGATACAGTTGAAAAAGGACTTCTCGCTTTTTTAAACCGTAGTATTAAAGAAGCAGAAACCGAAAAGGCAGATTTAATTGTGTTAGATATTAATACGCCTGGTGGGGCCGTAGATGCTGCTTCTGATATTGGAAAAAGTATTACAAAAACGGATATTCCCATTGTTGCGCTCGTCAATAAAAAAGCATTATCCGCAGGAGCATACATTGCCTTAAATGCGGATGAAATTTATATGACTCCTGGATCAACAATGGGTTCTGCAGCTGTTATTGATGGGTCAGGTAACGCAGCGGACGACAAAGCACAGTCTTATTGGCTATCAGCGATGAAAAGCGCCGCTGAGCAAAATGGACGCGACCCAAAATATGCAATGGCAATGGCAGATAAATCGATTGAGCTGCCAGAGCTGGACATAACGAATAAAGAACTGCTAACGCTGACTCCTAAACAAGCGGAAGACGTACAATATTCTGAAGGAACAGTTGCTAATTTAAATGAGCTATTAGATAAATTAGGCTATGAAAATTCGGATGTGATTACAACAAAGGTTAGCTGGGCAGAGCATATCGCTCGCTTCGTTACCAATCCAGTAGTCGTACCAATTTTGCTGTCGATAGGAGGACTAGGTTTAGTGATTGAGCTTTATACGCCAACGTTTGGTTTAGCTGGTTCCATGGGAATTGGTGCGCTACTTCTATTCTTTTATGGTCATCTGGTAGCGGGATTAGCAGGAATGGAAGCAATTATTGTATTTATTATTGGAATTGTTCTTCTGCTTTTAGAGCTTTTCTTACCAGGTGGAATATTAGGAATAATTGGGTTAGGGGCTATTTTTGTTAGTTTCTTTCTCACTACGGATAACTACGTGCAAATGGGAGTGTCGTTAATCATTGCTTGTGCTGTTGCTTTGGGAGGAGCGTTTGTTATGATGAAATTTTTTGGTAAGAGAATGAAAACGTTGAGAAAGATGGTATTAAGTGACTCACTTAATACAGAGTCGGGTTATGTTTCTAACCAAAATCGTTATGAATTGATCGGTAAAGAAGGGGTAACAATTACACCACTTCGACCATCTGGTACAGTTTCAATCAATGATGAATACATCGACGTAGTATCAGAGGGGAATTATTTAGCAAAAGATGTTAAAGTGAAAGTGATGAAAGTAGAAGGATCACGAGTTGTGGTACGAAAAGTGAAAGACTTACCAACCGAGGAGGAAGTTAAATAATGGAACCAGGTAGCTTATTATTTTTTGTTGCAATTGGCTTAGGCATTATACTATTAGCCGTATTCTTTACGTTTGTACCGGTAATGCTGTGGATTTCAGCATTAGCAGCAGGTGTACGTATTAGTATCTTTACACTAGTCGGAATGAGATTACGTCGCGTTATCCCGTCTCGCGTTGTAAATCCATTGATTAAAGCAAGTAAAGCTGGATTGGATGTTTCGACAAATCAGCTAGAGAGCCACTACTTAGCAGGTGGTAACGTTGACCGCGTGGTTAATGCGTTAATTGCTGCTCAGCGTGCAAACATTGAACTATCATTTGAACGTGGAGCTGCGATTGACTTAGCGGGTCGTAATGTGTTAGAAGCTGTTCAAATGAGCGTTAATCCAAAAGTAATTGAAACACCTTTTATTTCAGGTGTGGCGATGGATGGTATTGAAGTAAAAGCAAAAGCTCGTATTACAGTACGTGCAAACATTGACCGTTTAGTAGGGGGAGCTGGAGAAGAAACAGTTATTGCCCGTGTCGGTGAAGGGATTGTTTCTACAATTGGTTCTCAGCAAGATCATAAAAAGGTATTAGAAAACCCAGATATGATTTCACAAACTGTTTTAACAAAAGGGTTGGATTCAGGAACAGCCTTTGAAATTCTATCAATTGATATTGCAGATATCGATATCGGTAAAAACATTGGTGCAGTCCTTCAAATTGACCAAGCGGAAGCTGACAAAAACATTGCACAAGCAAAAGCGGAAGAGCGCCGTGCAATGGCTGTAGCACAAGAACAAGAAATGCGTGCAAAAGTAGAAGAGATGCGTGCAAAAGTAGTAGAAGCCGAAGCGGAAGTTCCGTTAGCGATGGCAGAAGCACTGCGCTCTGGTAACCTTGGCGTGATGGATTATATGAATATCCGAAACATTGATGCAGACACGGACATGAGAGATTCTATCGGCAAAATGGGACAGGATGACGAAGAGAAATAAGGAGGGCTCTCCTCATGAACATAATTCAAGGCATATTTGAATTTATTATCGGAAATCTCTTTCTTGTTATCATCGTCGGAGGCTTTATTTTAAACGTTATTCAACGTTATATTGGTTCAGGGGCAGAAGAGGAAGAAAAACGCCCACAGCGCCAGCCAATGCCTCCTGTTGGTAATCCTACTTCTAGAGAAGAGAGAAATCGACCAAAACGAATACCCTATCGTCCTTCTGAGCGCAACAAAAAAGAAACGGTAGTAGAAGCTAAGAAAGATATGAAAGAAGAGGCTCAAGCCGTTCGGAATGAGCTTCAGGAAAAGCTTGAACAATTAAAGACTCAAAGAGAAATACCAAAGCGAGCTGAAACGAGCTCAGTTTCATCTATCAACAAAAAGCAGGATACATCTACTCGTCCCGTTGTGTTTTCGAAGAAAGCAGCAATTCAAGGTGTTATTTGGTCGGAAGTACTAGGACCGCCAAAGTCGAAAAGACGAAGTTATAAAAGATAAATAGATGTGATACATTAACCCCCTTTCTCATAAACATGAGATGAAAGGGGGTTCTTTTTTATGAGCAAAACATGGAGACAGCAAATGAAAAGATGGATGACGAAAACGATGGAACTACCCGCTGATGTGTTAATGGATCTTCCTCGGATTACGTTAGTTGGACAAATACACATATATATTGAAAATCACAAAGGTTTATTAGCCTTTTCTGATACTGAAATACGAGTGTTGTTGAAGCAGGGACAAATGCTAGTCCGCGGTGAAGGACTCGTGATAAAGGTGATTTTACCTGAAGAATTAGTGTTAGAAGGGAAAATTAATCAAGTTCTTTATTTAGAACAGTAAGGGTAGGAGGAACATAATGAAGAATGGATGGACAAACTTTATTATTGGAACCGTTCGAATTCGAATTGTTGGAAAAGGTATTGAACGTTTTGTGAATTTATGCGTGCGCCAAGGAATTATGATCTCTCATGTCAAAAAAGTAGAAGAGGGTTGTATTACAGCCACTATTTTGTTGAAAGACGTCAAAAAAATTCGTATACTGATTCGAAAAGCTGACTGCAAAATTTATTTTGTACGTCGGCAAGGGTTTCCTTTTTTTACAAAAACAATGTGGAGAAACAGCGGGTTTGTATTAGGCGTTCTTTCTTTTTTTCTTTTGCTTACGCTGCTATCTAATATGATATGGAAAGTTGAGATAACTGGAGCTTCTCCAGAAACAGAATATGAAATGACCAAGAAGCTAAAGGAAGTTGGCGTTAAGAGAGGAGAATTTCAATTTTCATTAGGTAGTCCTGAGCAAATACAGCGTTACTTAACCGACTCCATGAATAATATCACATGGGTCGGTGTAGAGGTTAAGGGAACTTCTTATCACTTTCAAGTTGTTGAGAAGAATGAACCAAAGCAGCAGGAGAAATCATCTCATCAGCATTTAGTTGCAGCTAAAAAAGCAACGATTACAAAAATGTTTGTTGAGAAAGGACAACCTTTGGTAAAAGTAAACGACGTGGTAAATGAAGGTGAAGTACTGGTTTCTGGTATTATTGGTAACGAGAAAAATAAGAAGGTTGTATCAGCAAAAGGAGAAGTTTATGGGGAGACATGGTACAGGTCTGAAGTAGAAGTTCCACTGGAAACTAATTTTCATGTGCTGACTGGAGAATCCTATAATAAGCACTACTTAGATTTAAGCGCATTTAAAATGCCGCTTTGGGCGTTTTCAAAAGAAAAGTATAGAACGACAAAAGTTGAAAAAGAAGTGAAGCCGCTGTACTTTTTCAAGTGGAAAACACCCCTTTCTTATGAAAAAGTGATTATAAGAGAAGATCAAACTACAAAACGGGTATACTCTAAACAAGAAGCCGTTGCGAAAGGGCTTGAAACGGGTCGAAAACAATTAAAAGCATTTTTAAGTGAAGATGCTGAAATAAAAGGTGAAAAAGTTTTGCACCAGCAACTTGAGAATGGTAAAGTAAAATTATCAATACATTACCAGGTTATAGAAAATATTGCGAGTACCCAACCAATTATTCAAGGAGATTGAGGAATGTCAGAACAGCTAGTAACAATTAACGTACAACTTGACGATTCAAACGAAGCAATTTCTTTATTCGGTGTTCAGGATGTTAACTTGAAAAGAATTGAAGAAGAAATGAATGTAAACATCATCTCTCGAGGTGAAACAGTCATTGTTTCAGGTAACCCTGAAGATGTACAAACCGTTGAAGAAATGTTAAAGAAGCTAGTAACAATTATTCGTAAAAACATTACAATTTCAGAACGAGATGTTGTCTATGCAATTCAGCTTGCTAAAAAAGGTACGCTGGAGTTTTTTGAAGATGTATATGAAGAAGAGATTGCCAAAAATGTACAGGGTAAGTCAATTCGTGTTAAGACATTAGGGCAAAGTCACTATATTTCTGCTATTAAAAAGAATGACCTTGTATTTGGTATTGGACCAGCGGGAACGGGAAAAACGTATTTAGCCGTAGTAATGGCCGTTAACGCCTTAAAAAATGGTTTTGTAAAGCGTATTATTTTAACGCGCCCAGCTGTTGAAGCAGGGGAAAGCTTAGGTTTTTTACCAGGAGATTTAAAAGAAAAGGTAGATCCTTATTTACGACCACTATATGATGCGCTGCATGATGTGTTAGGAACGGAGCATACGCAGCGACTAATAGAAAGAGGAGTAATTGAGATTGCTCCACTTGCTTATATGCGTGGCCGTACATTAGACGATGCTTTTGTCATTTTAGACGAGGCGCAAAATACAACATTAGCACAGATGAAAATGTTTTTAACTCGATTGGGTTTCGGGTCAAAAATGATTATTACAGGTGACGTATCACAGGTGGACTTGCCTAGAGGTGTGAAGTCTGGATTAGGGTCAGTTACAAAAATATTAAATAATGTAACAGGCATTTCGTTTATCCATTTAGATCAATCAGATGTCGTTCGTCATCCATTGGTTGGTCGAATCATTCAAGCGTATGACCAATTTGACAAAGAGACCCTTTAATTTAGGGTCTATTTTTTGTAAAAGGGGGAAATTGGTGTGTCAAAGTTTCGGTTTTTTAAACAAACAATGGCACAGATCGAAAAGCTGCGGTTAATTCAACTAGGGTTATATGCTTTAATTGGTCTCATTATGTTTGCGTCTATGTACAGCAATGTAAAGCCAGAAGAATTGGACTTGAGGCTTTTATCGATTTCACCGGAGACGATTTACTCACCTGTGACAATTGAAGATAAAGAAAGTACAGAAAAGAAGAAGGCAGAGGCAAAAGAAGCAGTTGAAGATGTGTATACACAAAAAACAGAATATGCACAAAACCAGGTCGATCTTGTTGCATCTATTTTTGATGCTATTATTGAAGTGAATAAAGAGTACGATCAGTTAGAAAATAAAAGCGAAACAAGCAAGCAAGAAATGTTGCAGGACAAGCTTCCAGATAATATTCGTAAGGGTCTATCTGACAAGGCAATTAGCGAGCTTTTACAGACGAACAAAGAAGAATTATCGGTTGCAAAAGATGCGGTTGTTACAGCAGTCCACCACGTAATGAAAAACCAAGTTATGATTAGTGACTTAGAAGAAATGAAAGACCAAGCTGAGGGGCAGCTGGTGTATACAACTAATGTAAGTTCTAGCTTAAAGGCTGCGATGAATGAAATCGCAAGATCTTCTATTATTCCAAATGTCATTTACGATCCACAAAAAACATCTGAAAATCGCCAAGCAGCAGTTGAAAAAATAGAGCCTGTGCGGATTAAGCAAGGTCAAATTATTGTGGAAGAAAATCAGCTCATCAATGCGGATATCTACCGTCAGCTTCAGCTTGCTGGGCTGTTAAACAATAAAGGAATGCTGCAACCGTTTATTGGCTTAAGTTTGCTAATTATTATTATGATTGGCGGAGCAGCTTTTTATTTGCGAGGCCTTCATGCAAATACATATAAGCCACTCCTTTTATATGCAATTATCACAAGTATTACGATTGCTTTAATGAAAATCTTAAGCTTTTTTCAACGAATTGATTTATCTGAAATTGGCTACTTAGCCCCTGTGGCTGTTGGTGGTATTTTGCTGCGAGTGTTAATGAATGAGAAGATTGCCATTATTTCCAGCATCATTTTTGCCATTTGCGGTAGCATTATTTTTAACGGTGAATTGACAACAGTGTTTAATATGAATATAGGGATTTACTTTTTGATTAGTAATATTACAGCTATCTTGTTTTTAATGGACAAACAGCGCAAGGCAAGAGTGCTTCAAGCAGGACTCGTTGTCGCGCTAATGAATGTGATTGTTAGTCTATCAATTATTTTTATTAAAAATGGTCAGTTAGATACAATGGAGCTTGGTTATTATAGCTTAATGGCAATGGCATCTGGCATTATCTCTTCAGTATTAGCCATTGGTTTGCTTCCTTTCTTTGAAAGTGGCTTTGGTATTTTATCAACAATGAAGCTAATTGAGCTATCTAGTCCAAATCATCCTTTACTGAGAAAAATCTTAACGGAAACGCCGGGTACGTATCATCATAGCGTAATGGTAGCTAACCTTTCAGAAGCTGCTTGTGAAACAATTGGAGCGAACGGTTTGCTCGCACGCGTAGGGGCTTATTATCACGATATTGGTAAAACGAAGCGTCCTCAATATTTTATTGAGAACCAAATGAATATTCGTAATCCACATGATACGTTATCTCCAAAAGTCAGCAAAAATATCATTACATCTCATACAACAGACGGAGCGGCTATTTTGCGCAAGCATAAGCTACCAAAAGAGATTGTTGATATTGCCGAGCAGCATCATGGAACGTCTTTATTAAAGTTCTTCTATCATAAAGCATTGGAACAAACAGAAGAAGAAATAAAAGAAGAAGACTATCGTTACGAGGGGCCTAAGCCACAAACAAAAGAAGCAGCCGTCATCTGCATTGCAGACAGCGTAGAGGCTGCTGTGCGTTCGATGCCCAATCCAACCCCAGAAAAGATTGAGAAGCTAGTGCGAAGCATCATTAATGACAGAGTTGAAGATGAGCAGTTTATTGAATGTGATATTACATTAAAAGAATTGGAATTGATTAGACAAGCTCTTTGTGAGACGCTAAATGGTATATTCCATTCTCGTATTGAGTATCCTGAATTAAAAAAACAGAAGGTGAAAGCATGAGTTTATTAATTGACTTTATTGATGAAACAAATGAAATAACAAATGAACAAAAAGAAACATTAGAAGCCTTATTAGCAGTAGCTGCTGCTAAAGAAGGTGTAGAAGACGGAACAGAAGTATCAATTACGTTTGTAAACAATGAACGTATTCAAGAAATCAACCGTGAATATCGTGACAAGGACAAGCCGACGGACGTTATTTCTTTTGCTTTAGAGGAAATGGGCGAAGGGGAGATTGAAATCTTTGGAGAGGAAATGCCGCGAGTTTTAGGCGATATTATTATTTCCGTTCCAAGAACAGTTGAGCAAGCTGAAGAATATGGCCACTCCTTTATGCGCGAACTAGGTTTTTTAACCGTACATGGTTTCTTACATTTGCTTGGTTATGATCACGAAACGGTTGAAGATGAGAAGCAAATGTTTACACGTCAAAAGGATATTTTAGATGAGCATGGACTCACGCGATAAAAGAGGAATAAGACGATTAGTTCGTAGCTTTGGCTATGCAATAGAAGGATTTAAGTATGTAGTTACAAAGGAAGCAAACATGAAAATTCATGTTTTCGCTTCCTTTGTAGTTATCTTAGCAAGCTTGTGGTTTCGTATCTCATTAACAGAATGGCTGGTTGTTCTGCTGTTAATTGCAGGTATGTTTAGCTTAGAACTTATGAATACGGCTGTTGAAAAAACAGTGGATTTAATTACAACTAAACGTCATCCTTTAGCAAAGCACGCAAAAGATGCTGCCGCTGCGGCAGTGTTGGTTTATGCGTGTTTTGCTGTTGTTATTGGCATCCTTATCTTTTGGAAATACATCTTCTTTTCATGAGTTGTTTGTATTCTCTATATAGCGTTGTGCTATAATGATGCTATAGTAAGATTTGCTCTTTTTTACAGCATGCTAAACTGATTACGTGTTGTAGAAAAGGTGATAAGAATATTATGAATGGATCAATCATCGGAGGCTTTACATGAGTAATCATACATTTAAATCAGGTTTTGTTTCAATTATTGGTAGACCTAATGTTGGGAAGTCTACCTTTTTAAATCGAGTAATTGGGCAGAAAATCGCCATTATGAGTGACAAGCCACAGACAACTCGTAATAAAATTCAAGGCGTTTATACAGAAGATGAGGCACAGATTGTGTTCATTGATACACCTGGGATTCATAAGCCTAAGCATAAGCTTGGGGACTTTATGATGAAAGTTGCGCAAAATACCTTAAAAGAAGTAGATCTTGTGCTGTTTATGGTAAACGCAGCTGAAGGGTTAGGTCGTGGTGATGAGTTTATCATTGAGCGTTTAAAAGAGACAAAGACACCCGTGTTTTTAGTCATTAACAAAATTGATGAAATTCACCCAGATGAGTTGTTTACAATTATCACAACGTATAAGGATCTATATCCTTTCGCTGAAATTATCCCAATTTCTGCTTTGCAAGGAAACAATGTAGAGCGTTTGTTAGAGCAAATTAAAAAAGTGCTTCCAGAAGGTCCGCAATACTATCCTGCTGATCAAGTAACGGACCATCCAGAGCGTTTTATCATTACAGAATTAATTCGTGAAAAGGTATTGCATTCAACGCGCGAAGAAATTCCTCACTCCATTGCAGTTGTCATGGACTCCATGCAAAAGCGAGATAACGGTGCTATATACGTCGGAGCAACAATTATTGTTGAACGCGATTCTCAAAAAGGCATCGTCATCGGAAAGCAAGGGAAAATGCTAAAAGAAGTAGGTAGAAAAGCGCGTGCTGATATTGAAGCTTTACTAGGTTCAAGAGTATTCTTAGAGCTTTGGGTGAAGGTGCAAAAAGATTGGCGCAACCGTTCATCACACTTAAGAGACTATGGTTTTAGAGAAGATGAATATTAAATTAACACATCACAAATTGTAAAAAATTGTGTTACATGATTTTAGCTAGGAAGGCTATTCTAAACGTAAGGAATTGAAATTGTATCTGAGCTATACGATTAGAAAGGTGGGAGTTCTATGTTGAATTTTACTTGGAACGTCTTTTCACAAACAGGTAGTATCGATACATACCTTCTTTTCAAAGAACTTGAAAAAGAGGTAATAGAAGGGCCTGAAGCACACGAAGATGATACTGATGGTCTCAATTCTCCAGTTTCGTAGCCTTCCCAACAGTAGGTGATAAAGTTTGTTTAAAAAATGTGAAGGTATTGTTATTCGAACGAATGACTATGGTGAATCAAATAAAATTGTAACCATCTATTCACGTGAATTGGGCAAGGTAGGCTTAATGGCCAGGGGCGCGAAGAAGCCGAGTAGCCGTTTAGCTTCTGTGACACAGTTATTTACGTATGGCTATTTCTTTATACAAGCAGGTTCAGGAATGGGAACTCTTCAGCAAGGTGAAGTGATTTCTTCTATGAGAAGCATACGCGAAGATATTTTTACAACCGCGTATGCTTCTTATATTCTTGAATTAACGGATAAGGGAACAGATAACAACAAGCCAAATCCGTTTCTGTTTGAGCTACTTTACCAAACGATTCATTATATGAATGAAGGATACGATACTGAAATTTTAATGTATATTTATGAAATGAAGATGTTGAATGTACTAGGTTTATATCCAATTCTTGATGAATGCGCGGTCTGTCATGCAAAAGAAGGAACTTTCCACTTTTCTGTACGCGAAGGGGGCTTTATTTGTCACCGTTGCCTAGAAAAAGATCCGTATCATTTTAAACTGACGCCCATGACCGTTAAATTACTGCGCTTATTTTATTATATGGATTTAAAAAGACTAGGCTCTATTTCAGTTAAGCCGGAAACGAAAAAACAATTGCACTTTATTATTGATCAATATTATGATGAGTATTCAGGCTTGTATTTAAAAACAAAGCGATTTTTAACTCAGATGGAATCTTTGAAAGCGGCACTGCCAACTAAAAGCGAATAAAGGTTACGTATGAGTTTTATAACATAACGTGAGGGTGCCTCAAAGGATAAAGTAATATTTGAGACGCCCTTTTTACTATTGATTTAAAAAAGCGAATAGTCATTAAAAAAGTTACAGGCATCTTTCATGTTTTTTTGGCCGTAACATGATAGAATAAAAAATCCTTTTAAAAATATATCTTTTCATCTTTTACTTTTGAATAAAAAGTATATAATGTTTCTATAAATAGTATGTCACATTTAACAGTTAGGTGGTGATTAAAATCGAACTAAATAAAAGACAAGAGCACATCTTACAGATTGTAAAAGATCAAGGTCCCATTACTGGAGAGCATATTGCAGATAAGCTAAACTTAACGCGTGCAACGCTGCGACCGGACTTAGCGATTTTAACAATGGCAGGTTATTTAGAAGCACGACCTCGTGTGGGTTATTTCTATACAGGAAAAACAGGGGCGCAGCTGCTAACGGATAAAATCAAAAAAATCCAAGTTCAGGACTATCAATCTATTCCTGTTGTAGTCAATGAGAATGTGTCCGTATACGATGCGATTTGTACGATGTTTCTAGAAGATGTAGGAACGTTGTTTGTTGTGGATGAACAGTCGTTATTAGTAGGAGTTCTATCTCGAAAAGACTTGCTGCGTGCCAGCATCGGGAAACAAGAGCTTACATCAATTCCTGTTCATATTATTATGACTAGGATGCCTAACATTACATATTGTCATCGTGAAGAGCTTCTCATTGATATTGCACAAGTGCTGATTGAGAAACAAATTGATGCCATTCCCGTGGTGAAAAAAGTAGACGCAGGACTTGAGGTAGTAGGAAGAGTGACCAAAACAAATATCACAAAATTACTAGTAGCACTGGCTCATGATGAAGTATTATAATCGAAGTGATTAAAATGATTAAGGGGATGTGCCAAAATGAACAACCCATGCTTATATGTAATTTCAGATTCGGTTGGGGAAACAGCAGAATTAGTTGTCAAAGCAGCTTCCAGTCAATTTAATATGACGGAGTTTATTATTAAACGAGTTCCTTATGTAGAAGATACTGCTACGTTAGCAGAAGTGGTATCTTTGGCTAAGTTGAATAATGGAATTATTGGATTTACGCTTGTGAAACCAGAAATGCGAAACTTTTTGCTGAACGAAGCGGCTAAAAAAGGCGTGGAAGTTTTTGATATTATTGGACCGCTTATTGATAAAATTCAATCATCCTATCAGCTATCGCCAAGATATGAACCAGGAACGGTTCGCAAGCTAGATGATGATTATTTCAAAAAAGTGGAAGCGATTGAATTTGCAGTTAAATATGATGATGGACGAGATCCAAGAGGCATTCTGCGAGCAGATATTGTGCTCATTGGAGTATCACGAACGTCTAAAACGCCGCTGTCTCAGTTTTTAGCTCATAAACGTTTAAAGGTGGCTAACGTTCCAATCGTACCGGAAGTAGATCCACCAGAAGAACTCTTTCACGTGTCGCCTAAAAAATGCATTGGCCTGATGATTAGTCCTGATAAATTGAATGATATTCGCAAAGAACGTTTAAAATCATTAGGACTAAATGACCAAGCTATTTACGCAAACATTGAAAGAATTAAAGAGGAGTTAGATTTCTTCCAAGGAATTGTTGATAAAATTGGATGTGAAGTAGTGGACGTCTCAAATCGAGCTGTAGAAGAGACTGCTGGAATTATTGCGAAAATCATTCAACAAAAGAAATAAAGCAGTTGTCAGTTGCACGAAGAAATGACGTGACAACACTGTGTTGCTTTATGAGCCATCATTCCTGAATGATGGCCCTTTGCGTAAAGGGCTACTCTTTAACTTTATGGTAGAAAATATTGCGTAGTTATATTATAATTAAAAATTGTGATAAAAAAGAATAGTTTTAGGTTTAGACTCTGTGAAGAACGAATAAACTATTTATATAAATGTCAAGGATTGAGTCTAAAAAGTATTCGACAAACGCAATCTACATGAAATTACAAATGGTAGAAGGAATCTGTGGAGGGATGTAGAATACAGAGTTATAGCAAAAGAAACTATACGATTTTTGTCGATGCTGATGCGTGTCCTGTAAAAAAAGAGATTGTAGAACTGGCACATACATACTGCGTTGAGGTTGTTTTTGTTGCTTCATATGCTCACATGCAAACAAACCCTTCAGCTGGTAAGTGGGTTTACGTAGATAGTGAGAAGGAAGCAGTAGACTTATACATTTTAAATCATGTTCAGCAAGGAGATGTCGCTGTAACACAGGATACAGGGTTAGCGAGCATGCTTCTTAGTCGACGTGTTTATGTATTGTCTCCACGTGGAAAAGTATATAGTGAGAACGATATGGATACGGTTCTTTTTTTTCGATATGTTTCAGCAAAGGAAAGAAAAGCAGGTCGCTATTCAAAAGGTCCTAAAGCTTTTAACGATGAAGACAGAGAAAAATTCAGCACAGCACTCGAAAAAATATTGTCGAAACGTGAAGGAATTTAGCTTTTGATGAAGAATTACTATAGAAATACGGAGCTGTTAACATGGCAAATCGAATTCCTGATGAAGTGATTGATCGTATTCGGCGTTCAGTAGATATTGTCGATGTCATAAGCGACTATGTGCAGCTAACGAAACAGGGCCGAAACTATTTTGGGCTGTGTCCGTTTCATGGGGAAAATACACCATCGTTTTCCGTATCGCCAGATAAGCAAATTTATCATTGCTTTGGCTGTGGAGCTGGAGGAAACGCATTTTCATTTGTTATGGATTTAGAGGGGCTTTCATTTACCGAAGCTGCTCAACACCTTGCTGATAAAGGAAACATTCCATTTGAATATGAAGTGCAACAGCCGAGCTCTGAGGGTTCAAAGTCAGAAAATGCCCTTGTTGATGCACATGAGCTTTTAAAGAAATTTTATCATCATTTATTGGTAAATACAAAAGAAGGCCAGGAAGCCTATGACTATTTAATCAACCGTGGTTTCACAAGAGAAATTATAGACGAGTTTGAAATTGGATATGCGCTAGATTCCTGGGATTTCGTTACTAAGTTTTTAACAAAGCGTGGATTTAAGCCAGATGAAATGGAAGCTGCAGGTCTTATTATTAAACGAAATCAAGAAGAAAGCTATTTCGATCGGTTTCGAGATCGAGTTATGTTTCCTATTGCAGACTTACAAGGAAGAACCATTGCTTTTTCAGGTCGCCTATTAAAAGAGATAAAAGGGCAGCCTAAGTATCTAAATAGTCCCGAAACTTCAATCTTTAATAAAAGTCGTACACTCTACAATTTTCACCGTGCAAAAAAACACATCAGAAAAAATCAACAAGTCATTTTATTTGAAGGATTCGCAGACGTTATTTCATCGGTTACTGCTGAGTGTCAACAGTCAATTGCAACGATGGGTACTGCGCTTACAGAAGAGCAGGCAAAAATTATTCGCCGAAACGTTGAATCCGTTATTGTATGC
Source organism: Bacillus sp. VT 712 (assembly GCF_001614195.1). Classification (NCBI taxonomy): domain Bacteria; kingdom Bacillati; phylum Bacillota; class Bacilli; order Caryophanales; family Bacillaceae; genus Bacillus; species Bacillus sp. VT 712. Next base: position 83,459 of record NZ_LWBK01000003.1, read on the forward strand.
TATGATGCAGACTCGGCAGGTATTGAAGCTGCGTATAAAGCTGTGAATATTTTAACAGATGCAGGCTGCTCAGTAAAAGTCGCCACGATGCCGGATGGATATGACCCTGACGATTATATAAAAGAGTTTGGAGCAGCAAAATTTCGAAACGAAGTCATTGAAAACAGCTTGACGCTTATGGCGTTTAAAATGCGATACTTGCGACGTGGTAAGAACTTGCAGATTGAAGCTGATCGCATGAAGTACATTGATGAAGTGTTAAAAGCAGTTAGTCAATTAACAAAAGCGGTCGAAAAAGACTATTACCTCAGGCAACTGTCTCAAGAGTTTTCAATTTCATTAGATGCTTTAAAGGAACAGCAACAACAAGTTCGCCATGAAGTGAAAAAGGATAATGATTCTTGGAATAGAAATACTATATCAAGACATCCTGTCACCAAAAAAAAACTTCTTCCTGCACATGAAAATGCAGAGAGGCATTTAATTGCATATATGCTAAAAGACAGGGATATAGCGTTTCGGATTCAAGATCTGCTTCAAGCACAGTTTAATATAGAAGAACATAGGGCTCTTGTGACATACTTGTATGGTTACTACGAAGAAGGGTATAGTCCTAACCCAAGCAACTTTATCGAACGTATTCCTGATTCAAATCTGACAGGTTTAGCTTCGGAACTAGCGATGATGTCAATTAACGAAGAATTGTCGGAGCAAGCGTTGCATGATTACATTCAACAAGTGTTGAATTATGAAAAGAAGTCCATAATAAAAGAAAAAGAGCAGCAAAGGCAAGAAGCGGAGCGTCAAAAGGATTATGTAAAGGCTGCGACGATTGCAATGGAAATTTTGGAATTAAAAAAGGCGTTAAAATAAAACGTGTTTATTAGTCCCACTTTTAAAAAAGGTGTCCTCAAAATTTTGGAAGGAGGGGATTTGATGGCTGAAAAATCAGCACATTCAAAGCAACTTGATTCAGATTTAACAATAGAGCAAGTCAAAGAACAATTGACTGAAATTGGTAAAAAACGTGGTGTTCTCACATATGAAGAAATTGCTGAGCGCATGGCAAATTTTGAAATTGAGTCCGACCAAATGGATGAATACTATGAATTCCTTGGTGAACAAGGTGTTGAAGTGATGAGTGAAGCAGAAGCAAATGAAGATGCGGATCCAGATATTCAACAATTGTCTAAGGAAGAAGAGTTTGATTTGAATGATCTTAGCGTGCCACCAGGAGTAAAAATCAATGACCCTGTTCGTATGTATTTGAAAGAAATTGGTCGTGTAGATCTTCTATCTGCTGAAGAAGAAATTAACTTGGCAAAACGTATTGAAGAAGGCGATGAAGAAGCTAAGCGCCGTTTAGCAGAAGCAAACTTACGTCTAGTTGTAAGTATTGCTAAGAGATATGTAGGACGCGGCATGCTTTTCTTAGATTTAATTCAAGAAGGAAATATGGGCCTAATTAAAGCAGTTGAAAAGTTTGATTACCGTAAAGGTTACAAATTTAGTACGTATGCAACATGGTGGATTCGTCAAGCCATCACACGTGCGATTGCAGACCAAGCAAGAACAATTCGTATTCCTGTACACATGGTAGAAACAATTAACAAGTTAATTCGTGTTCAACGTCAATTACTGCAAGACTTAGGTCGTGAGCCATCTCCAGAAGAAATTGCAGAGGATATGGATTTAATGCCAGAAAAAGTACGTGAAATCTTAAAAATTGCGCAAGAGCCTGTTTCACTTGAAACGCCTATTGGTGAAGAAGATGATTCTCATTTAGGTGACTTCATTGAAGATCAAGATGCAACATCGCCTTCTGAGCACGCTGCTTATGAACTATTAAAAGAGCAATTAGAAGACGTCTTAGATACGTTAACAGATCGTGAAGAAAATGTGCTGCGTCTTCGTTTTGGCTTAGATGATGGTCGTACACGTACACTTGAAGAAGTTGGAAAAGTGTTTGGCGTAACACGTGAACGTATTCGTCAAATTGAAGCAAAAGCGCTACGTAAGTTAAGACATCCAAGCCGCAGCAAGCGCTTAAAGGATTTCTTAGAATAGAATTTGTGATGAATTAATAGTTTACTTCTATATAGGAGTAAACTATTTTTTTGCTTCTTTTTTTTACCAATCACTACCCTTTGAATATATTTTACTGAAATGAGTTTTGTTTTGCAAATGCTCTTTTAAAAAAAATCCACTAATTTATCCAGTCACGCCCTTAAATGCAATCGCTGTCATTTTTTAAAAGAAACTTTCGTTTATTATATCATGAAATAGATTCTCTTATTTTAAAAGTTGAGAAAATTTACAAAAATGACTTATAATTAATTATTGTAAGCGTATACATTTTGTTTGGGGGGATTTGAGATGAATTTTGAATTAACGGCAGAACAGAAAATGATTCAAAAAACACTTCGAGAGTTTTCTGAAGCTGAGGTTGCACCAGGAGCATTGGAACGAGACAAGACGAAAGAATTTCCGTTAGATGTGTTTAAAAAGTTATCTGATTTAGGCGTTATGGGACTTCCTTTCCCAGAAGAGTATGGTGGGGGCGGTGCTGATACGGTCAGCTTTGCAATTGTAGTAGAAGAGCTAAGCAGAGCGTGTGGCTCAACGGGAATTACATATTCTGCTCATGTATCGTTAGGGGGTGCGCCTATTCACCTATTTGGAACACCGGAGCAAAAAGAAAAATACTTAGTTCCAATCTGCACAGGAGAATCGTTTGGAGCATTTGGGTTAACTGAGCCTAATGCGGGAAGTGATGCTGGAGGAACTGAAACAAGTGCAGAGTTAGAAAATGGTGAATATACGATTAACGGTAGTAAATGCTACATTACCAATGCAAGCTATGCAAAATTTTTAGCTTTGACAGCTGTAACGGCAAGACATGAAGGAAAAAAAGAGATTTCTGCGTTAATTGTGCCGACTGATGCAGCTGGTTTCTCAGTCATCGATAATTATGAAAAGATGGGACTTCATGCTTCAAATACAACGGAACTAATTCTAGAAGACGTAAAAGTGCCAGAAGAAAATCTACTTGGCAAAAAAGGAGAGGGATTTAAGCAATTCTTAAAAACGCTCGACGGAGGACGAATTGGAATTGGAGCAATGGGAGTTGGAATTGCTCAAGCGGCTTATGAAAAAGCTCTTGCTTATGCACAAGAAAGAAAGCAGTTTGGAAAAACACTTTCGTCTTTTCAAGCAATCCAATTTAAACTAGCAGATATGGCCATGAAAGTGGAACTGGCAAGAACAATGGTTTATAAGGCAGCATGGCTGAAAGATCAAGGCAAACCTTTTACTAAGGAAGCAGCCATGTGTAAACTATATGCCTCTGAAATATGTATGGAAGTAGCGAGCCAAGCGATTCAAATCCACGGTGGATATGGTTATATGAAAGAGTATCAGGTTGAGCGCTTTTTACGTGATGCCAAGCTGTTGGAGATTGGCGAAGGGACATCTGAAATTCAGCGTTCCGTTATTGCTAGGCAAATTGGGTGCTAATTAACTACTTGAAAAGTGTAAACGCTTCGAAAAATAGTAGATTTTATGGATAGGTTAGATAATTCTGTAAATAAAACCCTTTCACTTGTCCTCGTTTTACAGTAAAATAAAGATGCTTATACTATTTTTGCTATTTCACGGGATGGGAATACATAAAGGGGGTATAGTTAATGAATCGAAATCCACTGATACCATTTTTGCTTATTGCACTTATTGGAATTGGATTAATGGTAACCTTCTCATTTAATGGTCTCAACAACGCAGAAGAAATAGCCGCTGAAAAAGAAGGTGGAGGCGAAGAAGATCAAGCCTCAGCAAAGCCTGAAGATCTCTATCAACAAAACTGTATTGGATGTCACGGCGATCAGTATCAAGGAGGCGTAGGGCCAGCTTTAAAAGGAGTGGGCGACAAGCTTTCTGAAGAAGAAATTGCTGATATCCTAGTGAACGGAAAGGGATCAATGCCACCAGGGTTAATATCTGCTGAAAAAGCTCCTGAGATGGCGAAATGGGTTTCAGAAATTAAATAAATAGGATTTTTATGGTAGCCTCTTACAAACGAAGAGGCTTTTTTTTATGGGATATAGGAAATAATAGAAGCGGAGTCACAGTATGATTCGCAACAGTGTTTGTGATAAAATAAGGAACAGTAATTACATAAAGAATAGGTGACAAGACAATGAATGAGCTAAAATTATCCAAGCGACTAGAAGAAGTCGCAAAATCAATTCCAAAAGGAGCTATGCTTGCTGATATTGGATCAGATCATGCTTATCTACCTTGCTATGCATATTTACAAGGGTATATAAAAGGAGCAATTGCAGGTGAAATTACAGAAGGTCCTTTTCAATCAGCTGTTAAGCAGGTAGAAAAAACAAACTTAACAGACGTTATTGAAGTAAGAAAAGGAGATGGGTTATCTGTTATTAAACCGGGTGAAGTAGACTGCATTACAATTGCAGGAATGGGTGGAACTTTAATTCAAACCATTTTAGAAGACGGGAAAGAAAAGCTACAGGGCGTTACAAGACTTGTGCTTCAGCCTAATATTGGGGCTCATCATATCAGACAGTGGTTAATTGAACATAAATGGTCTTTAATTGACGAAAAAATCATGGAAGATGACGGTCGAATCTATGAAATTCTTGTTGCTGAACAAGGAGAGCCGTTAGAGTCTTATGATGAAAAAGTTGAAGCGGGAATTTTAGTAGGTCCAATCTTAGCAAAAGAGAAAAACGATGCTTTTAAAAAGAAATGGAATCATGAGCTAGCTCATACAAAAAAGATCGTCGAGCAAATGGAGAAATCAGCTACAACAAAAGAAGGGCAAGAAAAAAAGAAAAAGCTAGAAAATGAAATTCGAATCATTGAGGAGGTTTTATCATGAATAAAGTACCAAACGGTTATCAAGTTATTGAACTGTTTGAGTCTTTTTCCCCGAAGCACTTAGCTATGGAAGGGGATAAAATTGGTTTGCAAATCGGGACATTAAACAAGCCGGTTCATAAAGTGATGATTACCTTAGATGTATTAGAAACGGTTGTTGATGAAGCGATTGAAAAACATGTTGATCTCATTATCGCTCATCATCCTCCTATCTTTCGACCATTACAACAAATTCAAACGGACCAACCCGCTGGCCGTATTGTTGAAAAGTGCATTAAACATGATATTGCGGTATACGCTGCTCATACGAACTTAGATATTACTGAGGGTGGGGTTAACGATTTGTTAGCTGATGCATTAGGTTTGCAAAATACCGAAGTGCTTGTTCCAACGGGTGCTGAAGAACTAAATAAACTTGTAGTCTATGTGCCAAAAACTCACTATGAAGCCGTTCACCAAGCTATCTCAGAAGCCGGTGCAGGTGAGATAGGGCTATATAGTGGCTGTGCTTTCTTTACAGAAGGGATTGGAACCTTCACTCCATCTGAGCAGGCAAACCCTTATATCGGCTCACAGGGTACTGCAGAACGCGTGAACGAAGTGAAAATTGAAACGATCTTTCCAGCAAAGCTTCAAAAAAAAGTTGTACAAGCTGTGCTGCGTGCTCACCCATATGAAGAAGTAGCGTATGACATTTATAAGCTTAAGCAAAAAGGAAAAGAGTACGGTCTTGGGAAGATTGGAAAGCTTCCTCGTGAGATGACTTTAAAAGAATTTGCTCATCATGTAAAAGAAGCGTTAGATGTAGAAGGGCTAAGAGTTGTTGGTGACTTACATGATACGGTGAAAAAGGTAGCCGTATTAGGTGGAGATGGTAACAAATACATCTCTAATGCAAAGTTTAAAGGTGCGGACGTTTACGTTACAGGAGACTTATATTTTCACGTAGCTCATGACGCGATGATGATGGGATTGAACGTTATCGATCCTGGTCATCATGTGGAAAAGGTAATGCGTCAAGGGGTTGAAAAGAAAATGCAAGAGCTATGTAAAGACAAAAAGTTTGAGTGCACGATCTTTTCTTCTCAAGTTGATACAAATCCATTTACGTTTCTATAAAAAAGATGCTCATCAGAGCATCTTTTTTTAGGATGATTTTTTTGTACGTACTTTTGGTAAGATTTTTGATAAAGGAACAGCTTTTTCGCGCGCCCAAGTCGTTTCATCAGCAGGGTCAAACTGCTCTAGATACTTAATGACTTCTTTTGTAATTGGCGTAGGAGTTGATGCACCAGCCGTTACAGCAACAGAAGTAGCATCTTTAAGCCAATCCACTTCAAGCTCAGAAATATCGCTAATACGATAAGCTTTTGTTCCAGCAATCTCTTCAGAAACCTGCGCTAGGCGGTTAGAGTTATTACTTTTTGGATCACCGACAACAATTGTCACGTCGGCTTCTCCGGCTTGTTCCGCTACCGCTTCTTGACGTACTTGTGTTGCTAGGCAAATTTCTTTATGAACTTCAGCATGAGGGTACTTCTCCTGAACTTTTTCAATCACATCGGCTACGTCCCATTGGCTCATTGTTGTTTGATTAGTCACAATGATTTTATCTCTTGTAATCGCAAGGGATTCCACATCTTCTTCTTTTTCAATTAGATGAACGATGTGAGGTGCAATTCCAACTGCACCTTCTGGCTCAGGATGGCCTTTTTTGCCGATATAGACAACCTCATAGCCTTCTTTTTCTTTTGCAAGAATAAGGTCATGGGTTTTTGTTACGTCTGGACACGTTGCGTCAATGGTAACAAGTCCTTTTTCCTTTGCGCGTTCTTTTACTTCTGGTGATACACCATGAGCTGTAAAAATGACCGTACCTTCATTAATTTTATCTAAAATCTCTAAACGGTTTGCACCGTCTAGGGTAATGATTCCATCTTCTTCAAACGCGTCTGTTACGTGCTTGTTATGCACAATCATGCCTAATATATAAATTGGGCGTGGAAGTGATGTATCCAAAGCTGCGTTGCGTGCAATAACCATTGCATCAACAACTCCATAGCAATAGCCGCGTGGAGCAATCTTTATAACCTTCATTAGTATCCTCCTCATCATAAGGTGACGAGTATTTGTAAACTCCTTTCTATTATATAAAAGCATGAAGAATAATACAAAGAATATATTGGTGCTGTAATGGTTCATCTCAATAACTGGAATTAGCCCTTAGTTTCGATGCAAGTATGTATAAAAGGTAGATGTTAACCTCTCTACCTTTTTTATCTTAAATGTAAAGCTTTGGTGTTGATTGGCGTACCTTTTTAACAGATTTAATTTCTTGATTATCAAAATCAAACTCGTCACTTTCTGATTTTTTTTCTTTTTCGTCCTCTTTTAAACCATCAACCTGCTTACTTACTTCATTTTCTTTTTCTTCGCTATCGTTATTTGCGTCATTCTCTTCTCCTTCATCTGTATCCGCCGTTCGTAATAGCTGATACATTTTTAGGAGAGATGGAGCGTTTTTAACGAGTGGTCCGTATTGTTGTACCATTGGCCCCATGGTTTCAGCTACTTTAATAACCTTTTGAATATTGGTCATCATAGAGCTAAGCGTAGCAGGGTTCGTTAAGTTCTGCAAGTTACTTAATAATGAAGCAGACGATGCTGGTGTAGCTGCACTTTGAACCGTATTAAATAGAGAAGTAGGTGGAATCATCCTTTGAGCTCCAGCAGCTCCAGAACCTCCAATGGCTTCAGGACCTCTGGCACCAGAACGACCTCTTCCAAATATACGAGCTAGTAAATTCCCTGGACCACGAGACGTTCCTTGAGGGTTGATTCCCTGTGTATTCGGGAAGAATGTTTGTTGAGTATTAGTAGGTCCAAAAGGACTCTGCATACGAGGGGGAAAGGATGGTCTTCTTGGAATCAAAGAGCGCACCTCCTTTAGGTTAGTAAACTTCTTCTTTATCCTATGCATTTGTACCGAAAATGTTTGCAAAACCCAACATAAGTTTTTAGAATCGAAATGATCAGTAGTCAGCGAGAGCAAAATGGATTATAATCATATATTGTGTTTAAAATTGAACGTGACAGTAAAAAAAGGAGATTTAATATGGAAAAAACTAACTTTGAACGTTTTGAGCTACAGCCATTTTTAATAGAAGCAATCAAGCAATTAGGGTTTTATAACCCAACGGAAATTCAAGAACGCTTAATTCCATCAGTTTTAAAGGGAGACAGCGTTATTGGTCAGTCGCAAACTGGAACAGGTAAAACACATGCATATTTACTTCCTCTTTTAGAAAAAGTAAATCCAGCAAAACAAGAAGTACAGGTTGTTATTGCGGCACCAACACGTGAGTTAGCTTCACAAATTTATAAAGAAGTACTAAAGATTACGAAGTACTGTGAAGAAGGCAAAGAAATTACGGCAAAATGTTTTATTGGTGGAACAGACAAGCAGCGTACGATTGAAAAGCTAAAAAAACAGCCGCAAATTGTCGTTGGAACACCTTCACGTTTATTTGACTTAGTGAATGAAAAAGCGTTATTTGTTCATACAACTGCAGCAATCGTTGTGGATGAAGCAGATTTAATGCTTGATATGGGCTTTTTAGAAGATGTAGATCGCTTAGCGAGTAGCATGCCTGAAAAGCTTCAAATGCTTGTATTCTCAGCTACAATTCCAGAGAAATTAAAGCCATTCTTGAAAAAATATATGGATAACCCTAAGTATTCTCACGTATCACCAAACCAAGTAGCAGCAGCTAAGCTAGAGCATGTATTAGTACCACTTCGTCACCGTAACAAGTTTAAACTTTTACATGATATGCTTTTGTCGTATAACCCATATTTAGCTATTGTGTTTACCAACACGAAGAAGATGGCTGATGAAGTAGCGGATGATTTAATGGCAAAAGGTCTTCGCGTAGGTCGTATTCACGGGGATTTAACGCCGCGTGATCGTAAGAAAATGATGAAACAAATCTCAAATTTAGAGTTTCAATACGTTGTTGCAACAGATTTAGCAGCTCGCGGTATTGATATTGAAGGAATTAGCCACGTAATTAACTTTGAGCTTCCTTCAGACCTGGATTTTTATATTCATCGCGTAGGACGTACAGCACGTGCTGGATATTCAGGAATTGCTGCTACAATGTATGATGTAGAAGATGAAGATGCAGTGATTCGACTTGAGAAAATGGGAATTGAGTTTGTGAACAAAGACTTAAAAAACGGTGAGTGGATTTCAATTGATGACCGCAACCGTCGTAAAAAACGTCAAAAGAAAACGGATGACGTTGATAAAGAAGCAAGTCGCTTAATTCAAAAGCCGAAGAAAGTAAAACCTGGTTATAAGAAAAAACGTGCTCGAGAAATTCAAAAATTTGTTCAGAAGAAAAAAAGAAGCGAGCGCCGGAATAATCGCTAAAACAGAGGTGGTAACAACATGTTAAAAATCGGTTCACACGTATCAATGAGTGGGAAAAAGATGTTACTTGGTGCTAGTGAAGAAGCTGTTTCATATGGAGCGAATACGTTTATGATTTATACGGGTGCTCCTCAAAATACAAGACGCAAAAAAATTGAAGAGCTAAACATTGAAGCTGGTCTACAGCATATGAAAGAAAACGGTATTGATAATATCGTTGTGCATGCTCCATATATCATTAATATTGGGAATACAACAAATCCAGCCACGTTTGAGCTTGGAGTAGAGTTTTTAACTTCAGAAATTCAGCGCACGCATGCTCTTGGGGCTCGCCAAATTGTGCTTCATCCAGGAGCTCATGTAGGAGCAGGGGCAGAAACAGGAATCAAGCAGATTATTAGTGGGTTAAACGAAGTGCTTCGTCCAGACCAAGAAGTACAAATTGCTTTAGAAACTATGGCTGGAAAAGGTTCTGAATGTGGAAGAAGTTTTGAAGAAATCGCTATGATTATTGATGGAGTGACGCATAACGAAAAGCTGTCGGTTTGCTTTGATACATGTCACGTTCACGATGCAGGCTATGATATTGTGAATGATTTTGACGGTGTGCTAAACGAATTCGACAAAACAGTAGGTATCGACCGTATTAAAGTACTGCACGTTAACGATAGTAAAAATAGCTGTGGGGCTAAAAAAGACCGACATGAAAATATTGGATTTGGCCATATTGGATTTGACGCGTTAAATTACATTGTCCATCATCCAGCATTTGTGGATGTACCTAAAATTTTAGAAACGCCGTACGTTGGTATTGACAAAAAGACGAAAAAAGCACCGTATAAGCTTGAAATTGATATGCTAAAAGCAAAAACGTTTGATCCCGAGTTACAAAATAAGCTGATGAGCTAACAGCTAAAATAAGCTGGGACATAAGTATTTGAGCTAACGAGATATCCGAACTAGTGGAAGTTAACGACTTTTGATAGTTTGGGTATCTTTTTGTTTGTTTTGAAAATAAGTTAAAAAGCCTAGTGGAATGGAGCGTAAGACATATGACTCCTGCGGGAACAGAGGAAAGGCTGAGACCCCGCAGCGCAGCGAGGAGGCTCAGATTCCTCCCCGCGGAAAGCGAGTGTCTGCAGCGCAATGGAACGAACTGGTTATTACAGCCTAAAGACTTTAGAAAAGGCATACGTGGTCTTTGAGAAAAAATCGTTTCGTTTTTTCTTAGACTCTTTGTTTATGTTACATCAGTTTTTGGAACAGCTCATTAACCTTTTTAGCCGTTTCACGATCTGTTACTTGAGCAATTTGTTTAATTAAATAACGCCGCTCAGATTCATTGTAAATATTTACAGGTTTTTGCTTAATGACGTTTACAAGAGTATGAGCCTGTTCAGGTGTAATGAATACATTATACTGCTTACTATAGCTAAGCAGCTCTTTGGGTGTTAAGTTATTTATTTTTTTGTTAACGATTTGTTGAACAATTTTCATGTCAATCCCTCCTCGTTATATATATTGTATGAGGGAAAGTGCCACATGTGCCAATTTTCTTTATGTGTTAAAGTTTACAACAAAGTAGGATTGAGGTATACTACTAGAATGATTAAATCGTAACGATTCTGACATGAATGGGGTAACGGCTAAGACAATAAACCGTGCCCTGTTCGTCGTGCTTAAATATAGAAAAGAATGGTGATGGATATGAGTGTAGCGAATGCTATTGAAGTTGAACAATTATCGTTCCAATACGATGGGAGATATGTTTTAGAAGACATTAGCTTTTCAATTCCAAAAGGGTCTTTTTTAGGGCTTGTGGGTCCAAATGGCTCTGGAAAATCAACGCTTATTAAATGTATTCTAGGATTGCAGAAGCCTTCAAAAGGATTAATTCGCTTATTTGGGACAGAACAAAGAAAATTTAAAGAGCGAAGCAAAATTGGCTATGTGTCACAAAAAGCAAATAGTTTTAACAGTGGTTTTCCCGCAACTGTATTTGAAGTTGTATCAACAGGGCTAACGTCTAAGATTGGCTTGTTTAAGTTTATGACACCAGCACATCGAAAAAAAGTCAAAGAAGCAATAGCGGCAGTTGGTATGAGTGAGTTTATAAATCGAAATATAGGTGAGTTATCCGGTGGACAGCAACAGCGTATTTTTATTGCACGTGCTCTTGTGAGTGATCCGGAGCTGCTTATATTAGATGAGCCAACGGTTGGTGTGGATGCTCAAAATGTTCAAAATTTTTATCAATTATTAGAAAAGCTAAATAAGGAACACGGAATTACGCTGTTACTTGTTACGCATGATATTGGAACGATCACTGATAAAGTAACGCACGTTGCGTGTTTAAATAAATTTTTACATTTTCACGGGGAATCAAAGGACTTTGAAACGTTTTGTGAGCATGATGTATCCATGTTTTATGGACATGACATTCATATGTTAACTCATCACCATGACCATGGAGGGCAGCACGCATGATTGCAAGTTTATTTGAATTTGAATTTTTACGCAATGCATTTGCAACGGGAATGATCATTGGAATCCTAGCTCCGCTTTTGGGCGCTTTTATCGTTGTGCGCCGCCTTTCTCTTATTGCAGATGCGCTTAGCCATGTAACTCTTGCCGGAATTTCTTTCAGCTTGTTATTGAGTCAGAAAGTAGGGTTTATGCAAGGGGTAAATCCACTATATCTAGGAATGGTTGCTTCAGTTGGAGGATCGCTTTTCATTGAAAAGCTACGTGCGGTTTACAAGCATTACCAAGAATTAGCCATTCCCATTATTTTATCGGGCGGAATAGGAATTAGTGCCATTTGTATTTCATTAGCAGATGGCTTTAACAATGACCTAATGAATTATTTGTTTGGTAGCGTGAGTGCTGTAAGCCGATCGGATTTATGGACGGTTATTGGTATTGCGGTAGTAGTTATTACGCTCGTTTTCGTATTTTATAAAGAATTATTTATTTTATCCTTTGATGAAGAGCATGCGTCAGCATCTGGCATTAAAGCGAAATGGGTGCATTTTTTATTTATCGTAATGGTTGCTTTAGTTATTGCGGTTTCCATGCGAATTGTTGGAATTTTATTAGTGTCATCCTTAATGACGCTTCCGGTAGCAGCGAGCATTCGCTTAGCTAATGGTTTCAAACAAACCATTTTATTATCGGTCATGTTTGGAGAAGTATCCGTACTAGGTGGGTTGTTTTCAGCTTACTATTTAGATTTAGCTCCCGGAGGTACAATTGTTGTCATTGCTGTTATAATTTTAATTATATCAATTATGATTAACAAAGGGCGAAAGGGGAAAAGAACATGAATTTGTCAGAAGCAATTAATTTGTTAAAAGATGAAGGATATAAGCATACTGGAAAACGAGAAGAAATGCTTACGTTGTTTTCAAAAACGGATAAGTACTTAACGGCTAAAGATGTGTTAGAGCATATGCGATTGGATTATCCAGGTCTTAGCTTTGATACTATTTATCGTAACTTATCACTATTTGCAGACCTTGGCATATTAGAGATGACGGAGCTTTCAAGTGAAAAGCACTTCCGCTTTAAATGTGCAACTAAACACCACCATCATCACTTTATTTGCTTAGAATGCGGCAAAACAAAAGAAATTGATGCTTGTCCAATGAAGTATGTAAACGAAGACTTAAAGGGATTCGATGTAACGGGACATAAATTTGAAATCTACGGCAAATGTACGGATTGTAACGAGCAAGTGGTAAACTAAATTTTATAAACAAAGAGGCTGGGATATAAGTAATTCAGCCAATGATAAACCTGAACGATCGAGAGTTTCTCACTTTTAATCGTTCAGGTTTTTTGGTTGATTGTGAAAACAATGTTGGAAACAGGGTGGAATGGAGCGTAGGACACTCGACTCCTGCGGGAAAGAGAGGGAAAACTGAGATCCCGCAGCGCAGCGAGGAAGCTCAGGTTCCTCCCCGCGGAAAGCGAGTGGCCGTAGCGCAATGGAACGAACGTGTTGAGACAAATCAAAGAGATGGGAACAGCTAGTGTTCGTCTTTTAGAACCAATCATTTTGTTATGTCCCAAACTCTTTATTGTTGCAATTATGATTGTATTTTTAACCAATTGTTTACCCATTCATTTGCTTCTATCCAATTATGAACCCGTACCACTTTTGACGGCACTGGAAGGCGGTTATAAGGTGTATCAAAAAGAATGACGGGTATATCGCACTCTTCGCTTATATCACAAGCATTATCGTGTTTGTCCTCAAAAAAGATATCCACTTTGTGCTTTTTCGCTGCTTCTACTTTAAAGTGCGTTCCAATTAGTTCAATATGATGAAAGGATACATCATGTTCATTAAACCAATTTTCTGTCACATCCAATAGCTTATCTGAGCGAGCGCTGATAAAAAAGAGCTCATGCTGCTTATGCCATTGCTGCAAAATTTCCTTTGCATGTGGAGCAAGAGGGGATGTTTTGTAAATGGCAGCTTCGTTGTCTGTAAACCATTGTGCTAATTCTTCGCGAGTAGCATTTACAAAAGGTAAAAAATCATACTCCGTAATATCTTCGTAAGTTAAATTTGCATTAAATGCTTTATTCAAATGAGAAACAAATGTTTCGGGTGAAGTGACTGTTCCATCAATGTCAATTCCAAATCGTTTAGACAACCAATTGCACTCCAATCTGTAAAATCTTCTCTAGCGGCTTGTTATGTTAAGTGTACTAAAGTAAGAAAACATTAACAACTATAATTTTAAGATGACATCACATACTATAAATGCTCCTTTATTTCAGAAAGTGAGGGATAGACATGGAGAATGAGCAGCATGAACGACGTAAGGATATAGATTATGACGCGTACGAAGCAGACTTTATGGAAGAAACGGCTGCTGAGATAGCAGTTCCAGCTTCAGCACGTGAAGAGCATATTCATCGTGAACATGAAGTAGTTGATCGAGATGAAGGGAAAGGGTATGGGCGTTTTGCGCTAATCCTATCCATTCTTTCGTTATTCTTCTTGCCAATTATCCTTGGCGCAGCTGGGATTATTTTAGGGTTTATCGCACGAAGAAAAGGAGCATATACGTTAGGAGCATGGGCAATAGGAATTGGGATTGTATCCATTATTGTGGGAACCTTTGTCCTCCCGTTCTTTTAACAAAGAAAACAGGGTACCGAAACGGTACCCTGTTTTTTAAGCATTTTGTTCTGCTTTTTGTTTTTCATAATATTCTTCAGCAATTTTATCTACTTCTTTTTTCAACTCTTCAACCATTGTTTCCTCTGGAACCTTACGAACGATTTCACCCTTGCGGAAGAGCAATCCTTCACCTCGAGCGCCAGCAATTCCGATATCGGCTTCACGAGCTTCACCAGGTCCGTTTACTGCACAACCTAATACGGCAACTTTAATTGGTGCCTTAATGTGTGAAATATACTCTTCGACTTCGTTTGCAATGCTAATGAGGTCAATTTCAATGCGTCCGCATGTAGGACAAGAAATTAAAGTCGCTGCGTTAGCTGCTAAACCGAATGATTTTAATAATTCGCGAGCTACCTTTACTTCTTCAACTGGATCGGCACTTAAAGATACACGAACGGTATTTCCAATACCTTTAGATAAAATAGCACCTAATCCAGCAGCGCTTTTTACTGTTCCAGCAAATAATGTACCAGACTCTGTGATACCTAAGTGTAGAGGATAATCAAAAGCTTTTGCTGCCTTTTCATATGCTTCAATGGCTAGGTTTACATCAGAAGCTTTCATGGATACGATGATATCGTGGAAGTCTAAATCCTCTAGAATTTTAATGTGATGTAATGCACTTTCCACCATGCCATCAGCCGTTGGATATCCGTATTTATCTAGAATACGCTTTTCAAGTGACCCTGCGTTAACTCCAATACGAATTGGAATACCCTTAGCTTTCGCAGCGTTCACAACAGCTTCAACTTTTTCACGGCGTCCAATGTTTCCTGGGTTAATTCGAATTTTATCAGCTCCGCCTTCAATTGCTTTTAAAGCAAGACGGTAATCGAAATGAATGTCAACAACTAAAGGGATATTGATTTGTTTTTTAATATCTGCAATAGCATTTGCTGCGCGCTCATCTGGGCAAGCTACGCGAACAACTTGACACCCTGCTTCTTCTAGGCGCTTGATTTCAGCAACCGTTGCTTCAACATCATGTGTCTTTGTTGTTGTCATGCTTTGGATAACTACTTCATTATTACCACCGATTGTTAAATTTCCAACTTTAACAGGGCGTGTTTTTGTACGATGTATAATTTCACTCACGTGATAATCTCTCCTTCAAAAAGAAATCAAGAATTTAGATTCATTAATAGAATAACTCTTTATAGATAAAATAACTAGTATAAAGTGTCGCTTGTTTATTTTAACAATGACAATCTTTGTTTGACAAGAAGTATGCTGTAATTACTTGTAAGTAGGAAATTTATATGTTTTTCCAACTTGAATTTCATGTGGAGAAAGCCCGTTGTTTAAGCTTGTAAAGTCCTTTGATAGCTGATTGATTGAAACGGGAATAGAGCCTTTTAGTGCTTTTTCTATAATGGACAATACTGTATCACCAGCTTTTACTCTTACTTCTATAAAGTGTGTTGTTGTTTGTGTTGGTTTTTCTTTCTCAACATTTGCTATGACAGGAGCAGCTTCAGTTGAGGAAGGGATCGTACCATATTTAATATCATAATGACAAATATAACCAACAAATGCGAGAGCGGCAAGGGCAGATAGTCTTTTCATAAGCTCCTCCTGAAAGCAAATTTTAAATAAACAGGGTGTTATAGCTTATGCTTGCCCAACTTTAACTATGAATGGAGAATTTATTTTGAAAGAAAAATTAATGATGATCTCACTAGGATTATTACCGCTCATTATGGTGTTAGGAAATTCTACTTTGATTCCTCTGTTACCAAATATTCAGCAGTCCTTAGGTTTAAACGAATTGCAAACAGGCTTTATCTTAAGCGCTTTTACAATCCCGGCAGCCATTTTAATTCCAATTGCAGGCATCCTATCCGATCGTTACGGTAGAAAAAAGCTTATTTTAATTTCGTTAACCTTTATTATGGTTGGAAGTGTTATTTCATTTTTAAGCATGGCCATACCAAATGAGGCATTTTCAATTCTAATTGGGGGGCGAGTGATACAGGGAATGGGAGCAGCAGGCACGACAACCCTTGCAATGGCCTTAGTAGGCGATGTGTTTCATAATGATAAGCGAGCGACGGCATTAGGATTATTAGAAGTTTATAACGGAGTAGGGAAGGTAATTGCTCCTATTATAGGTGCAACTGTTGGGCTCGTAATATGGTCTGCTGTTTTTATTGTCTATCCTTTAGTTGCATTGATGGCTTTTTTAGGTATTAGCCGATATGTGGAAAATGTAAAGGGCAGTGAAAATGTGTTAGGAATTAGAGCTTATTTTCAACAAGCTTTTCGAATTGTTTACCAAAGAAAAAAAGAATTGTTTCCTCTTTTTTTTATAGGAGGGGTAGGATTGTTTATTGTGTTTGGTGTTCTGTATTTTCTATCCTTTTTAATTCAGGAAACGTATCATATCGATGGTTTTTTTAAGGGAACAGCTTTTTTCTTCCCTCTCAGTGCGATGACCCTTGCTTCTTACTGGAGCGGAAAAAGAATTAAAAACGATGAGGCACTAATGAAGAAATTAATGCTTCTAGGTACGAGTTTATTATTTGTAACGTTCGGCTTGCTTATTTTTGTTCATTCTCTGTCTGTTTTAATGTTTAGCTTGACGCTTGCTTTTGGTGGGCTTGGCTTTGTATTACCATGCGTCAACATGATGATTACGTCTACAGCTTCAGATGCAGAAAGAGGATTTGTTGTGTCATTATACGGGACAACGCGATTTCTAGGTGTTGCTTTAGGACCCATTGTATATGGAATTTGGATGATGAATGAAAAAAGCATGTACGTGTATAGCTTTCTGACTTTGCTGATAGCGGGTGGCTGGTTGATTTTACGAATCTTCAGTTCAGTTGATATTGGAAAGAGAAAAGTCGTAAAAATGAAATCGAAGTAGTTCTTTTTACCTAAAGAGAACAATTTTTTTACATAGAATTTACAACCTTCTGTCATACTTTTGACTAGTAGTTACAGGGGGGAACAAAATTGAGTATGAACAAACAGAGAAAAAAGAAAAAATCCCAGCAATTTTCACTTTCAGTAAGGTTGTTAGCAGTTGTCATCTTGTTATTGATCTTTGCAATCTCTGCAGTTGGAGCCTTATCTTATATTAAATCCAAAGAAGGTATTGTTTCAGTGATTGAAAATCGTTTGAAAAGAGAAATCAATACTTCGTTTGAAATAACAAGAAATTTAATGACAATGTATATAAATGAGCCGGACGAACTGCAGCGTAAAATGAACCAAAGTATAAAACAACAAATGGCTGAGCTGCAAAGAGAAGGAATAGCAGGTGAAGTAATTCTTTTGCAGAAGGAAAAAGCTGTGACGCTTGTAGAAAATCGTAACGTAACAGTAGATATTTCAAAACCTCTAGAGAAAAAGGTGGAAAGAATAGGGGAGGGTGTTGTCCATTTTCAAGTTAAGGACCAAGGTTACACAGTAGCCTTTAAACAAATTCCTGAAGTTAAATCTTTAATTACGTCTTTTCAGTTAATGTTAGAGCATATGCAATCAATGTTTTTACAACTAAAAGAAACAACTGCTGCTCTTGATAATACGGGTTATATGCTAAAATAAGCCTCGACTAATTCACTTGACCATAATAGACAGTTAGTAGAGATGACAGATCTTTTACAAATAGGCGCTTCTCAAACGGCTACTAGTTCAGAACAAAATATTAATTTTTTTCAAAACATGAATCAATATATAGATAGTATGATTTCTCAAATGAAACAATTATCAATAAATACAAGAGAAATGGATGAATGAGCTAAAATGGGGCAGCTGTCTGTTTAACAAATGTTGAAAACACTGATAAAATAGGACAGGAGTTAGCCACACTTTCCAAAAAACTGCAGCAAGTCGCTCATTTCTTTTAATTACTATAAAGCGTACCTCTTAAGCGTTTAAAGAGGTACGCTTTTCCTTTTTAATCGGAAGCCTAGATAAAATAAATACATATGCAAATAGCACTCCAACTAAATAAAGGCTTGTTGAATAAGGCGCAGAATAAGAGAGCAAATCAATTACCATAAATAGAACAGTCATGGGAGTACTGCTGTAAGCACTCAACACCCAAGCTTGTTTGAACGTCAATATTCTTTTGGTGAAGCGACTCGCGTACAGACCAATCACAGCAAACAGTGTAATTTGAATAAACTTTAATCCTGCTGTTAAACAAAATAATAACAAGACAGAGAGAGGAATGAAGATAAAAAGTGTATTTTTAATATCTTTTAAGTGATGTAAAAGATTTTCTTTACTTAAAGAATTCCATCCTAAAAGTTCGTATGAATAGACCTGTACTTGGCCCTTAATGGCAAGAAAGACACCATCTTTTAGCAACCCTATTCCATATAAAGGCGGTGCACTTGAAATCTCCTCAGTTGTAATGGTGGAATCTAGAGTAAACGAAGAACTAGAAACATTTCTTTTTTCTTTTTCATACAGTTTGAAATCCTCAAGGTAAACAGCGGTGGATGGGGTTTCAATATGCTGAACGGCGTTTTGATAACCGCTTACAATTGTGGGTATCATAAAAAGCAAAGCTGGTAGTAATGAAAAAGCAGTTAGCAATAAAACATACCCAATGGTTTTATTTGGATGTTCAAACCGAAGCATCACTGCTTTTTTTGGAAGGTATGTACTTATTAAAAAGCGGCGAAACATTTCCATGGGCAAAGCTCCTTATTTTAGTAACATTTGCTTTTTATTTTACCATTATATTCATAATGAAAGTGTGAAAAAATGACTTTTTTTATGTGGATGCTGTGTTATGTAAATGAAATGTTAAGATAATGTAAATTTTTTAGAATCAGCGTTTACACAACATTTATTTTACGTTAATAATTATGTGGGACTTGTAGATGTCTGTCGAAAAATGAGACTGTAGAGATAGGAGTGAAATTCTTTGGAACTAGATGTTCAGAAGATGATATTTGAATTTATCGGTGGCCTCGGGATTTTCCTGTTTGGGATTAAATTCATGGGTGATGGCTTACAAAAGTCAGCTGGAGATAAATTACGCGATATACTAGATCGTTTTACAACCAACCCATTTATGGGTGTGTTAGCAGGGATTTTAGTTACCATACTTATTCAAAGTAGTTCCGGAACGACTGTTATTACCGTAGGGTTAGTAAGTGCTGGTTTTATGAACTTACGCCAAGCCATTGGCGTTATCATGGGAGCGAATATCGGGACAACCGTTACAGCTTTCATTATCGGTATTAAAATTTCAGACTATGCGCTACCGATTTTAGCTGTAGGTGCTCTCATGCTATTCTTCTTTAAAAGCAAGCCAGTTCAAAACTTTGGTCAAATCGTATTTGGCTTTGGGATGTTATTCTTTGGTTTAGAGCTAATGGGCGATGGCATGAAGCCACTTCGTTCCCTTCAAGCGTTTCAAGACTTAACAGTAAGTATGAGTGATAACCCAATTTTAGGTGTTGTCATCGGTACAGTATTTACGGTTATCGTTCAAAGCTCAAGTGCAACAATTGGTATCTTACAGGAGCTATTTGGCCAAGGAGCAATCGATATTTATGCAGCGTTACCGGTATTGTTTGGTGATAATATTGGTACAACTATTACGGCAATTTTAGCATCCATTGGTGCAAGCGTTGCTGCAAGACGCGCAGCGTTAACTCATGTTGTATTTAATATTGTGGGTACAGTAATTTTCTTAATTATTTTACCGTTATTTACTAAAATTATCATCTATCTGCAAGGGGCACTAAGTTTAAATCCAGAAATGACAATTGCATTTGCGCACGGTGCATTTAATATTTCTAACACAATTATTCAGTTCCCATTAATCGGGTTCTTGGCTTATATCGTAACAAAAGTAATTCCTGGAGACGATGCGCTAGTTGACTTTAAACCGAAACATCTAGATCCAGTTTTTATTGAACAATCACCATCAATTGCGTTAGGACAAGCAAAAGAAGAGCTCGTTCGTATGGGGCAATTCTCAACAATTGGATTAGAAGAAGCAAACAATTATTTGAAAACGAAGCAACATAAGCATTCTGATATGGCTTTACAAATTGAAGATGCCATTAACAATTTAGATAAAAAAATTACTAACTATTTAATTTTACTTTCTTCTTCTTCTATGTCAGCTTCAGAAAGTGAAGAGCATTCAATGCTGTTAGACACGGCTCGTGATATTGAACGTATTGGAGATCATTTTGAAAATATCGTAGAGCTTGTTGATTATCAAATTACTAACAAAGTAAAGGTAACATCTGAAGCTAATAAAGATTTAGCAGAAATGTTTGAACTAACAATTTCAACAGTTAAAGAAGCTGTTGCAGCACTAGAGAACAACGATCGTGAAAAAGCTGTTCACGTAATGCAACAAGAAAATCAAATCGACAGCATGGAGCGTTCACTTCGTAAAAAGCATAT
Organism: Bacillus sp. VT 712; assembly: GCF_001614195.1. Classification (NCBI taxonomy): domain Bacteria; kingdom Bacillati; phylum Bacillota; class Bacilli; order Caryophanales; family Bacillaceae; genus Bacillus; species Bacillus sp. VT 712. Next base: position 104,383 of record NZ_LWBK01000003.1, read on the forward strand.
TTTACGCTTAAACGAAGGTGCTTGCACAGGCTCAGCTGGTATTGTATTTGTTGACATTATTAGTAACTTAGAGCGTATTGGAGATCACGCAGTTAATATTGCAGAAGCAGTGTTAGGAGAAAATCAAAAGAGTGTGACTCAAAAATCTCAATAAGCTAAAAAGAGCGACTCGTTAACGAGTTGCTCTTTTTTATGGAATATTATTATCAAAAAAGTTGTTACAGTGTATACTGTTTGATAATAATAGTAAATAGAGATTGAGATGAAAGGAAACGTGTTAAGTTGGACTTTTTATATTGGACACTCATTGCAATTTGTTTTGTTGTATCATTTATTGGATTAGTCTATCCTATTATTCCAAGCGTACTGTTTGTAGCACTTGGATTTTTATTGTACGGGTTTTTCTATAGTTTTGAACCATATACTTTCTTGTTTGTGCTTATTCAAGGTCTGCTTGTGGCAGCACTTTTTGCCGCTGATTATTTGGCAAATCTAATTGGTGTTAAAAAGTTCGGTGGAACAAAAGCGGGTATTTGGGGAAGCACCATTGGATTGTTGGTTGGTCCATTCTTAATTCCTGGGCTTGGTATATTAATTGGCCCATTTTTAGGGGCGGTGATTGGTGAGTTAGTTGTACACCGTACGAATTTTCAAAATGCTATAAAGATTGGTTTTGGATCGTTAGTTGGCTTTTTCAGCGGTGCTATTTCAAAAGGAATTATACAGGCGGCAATGATTATTTACTTTCTTATCGTTGTTTTATAATAATTTGTTGACTTTTAATTAAAAACATGTTAAATTTTTAATGTCGCTAATAAATGTTATATCGTTCCACAGTAGCTCAGTGGTAGAGCAATCGGCTGTTAACCGATCGGTCGTAGGTTCGAGTCCTACCTGTGGAGCCATGGCGGTGTAGCTCAGCTGGCTAGAGCGTACGGTTCATACCCGTGAGGTCGGGGGTTCGATCCCCTCCGCCGCTATTCCTTTAAGTGACAAAGCATACATACTATTATTCCACAGTAGCTCAGTGGTAGAGCAATCGGCTGTTAACCGATCGGTCGTAGGTTCGAGTCCTACCTGTGGAGCCAAGGACCCTTAGCTCAGCTGGTTAGAGCAGACGGCTCATAACCGTCCGGTCGCAGGTTCGAGTCCTGCAGGGTCCACCATGAAAAGGTTGGAGGAATACCCAAGTCCGGCTGAAGGGATCGGTCTTGAAAACCGACAGGGGTGTTAAAGCCCGCGGGGGTTCGAATCCCTCTTCCTCCGCCATACATATTGTTGATTAATCTTTCTTTACAATTGTGAAGAAAGATTTTTTATTTTGTTTTCAAATAAAATTTTACGTTTAAATAGGATAGACAGTGGGAAACAGGTAAATATAAGTGATGATTAAATGCTTTTTCATTGAAAGCGTAGGTTAAATTTGCTAATCTAAAAACATGAGGTGAGTTTTCTTTCACCAAATTAGGTATATATTTTAAAGGAGGAATTACCCATGGCTTACGAATTACCACAATTACCTTATGCATATGATGCACTTGAACCACACATCGACAAAGAAACGATGAACATTCACCATACGAAACACCATAACACTTACGTTACAAACTTAAACGCAGCAGTAGAAGGAAAAGCTGATTTAGCTTCTAAAAGTGTTGAAGAGTTAATCTCAAATATGGATGCTGTACCAGAAGATATCCGTACAGCAGTACGTAACAATGGTGGTGGACATGCTAACCACTCATTATTCTGGACAATTCTTTGCCCTAACGGTGGCGGCGAGCCAACAGGCGAGTTAGCAGACGCAATTAGCAGTAAGTTTGGAAGCTTTGACGCATTCAAAGATGCATTCGCTAAAGCAGCAACTACACGCTTCGGTTCTGGCTGGGCTTGGTTAGTTGTAAACAACGGTGAATTAGAAGTAACAAGTACACCAAACCAAGATAGCCCACTAATGGAAGGTAAAACACCAATCCTAGGACTAGACGTTTGGGAGCATGCTTACTACTTAAACTACCAAAACCGTCGTCCAGATTACATTTCAGCATTCTTTAATGTAATTAAATGGGACGAAGTTGCAAAACGCTACGCAGCAGCAAAATAATGAGAGAAAAAACCAGTAAAGCAATTATTGCCTTTACTGGTTTTTTTGTTTTCCAATTCTTTTACATATCTCCTTTTCTTTTTCACACACTAGGGGTAGAAGAGAAAAGGAGTTTTTTATATGCCTTTATTAAAAAAAGTTGTTGGAGATGTAGAAGTTAATAAAGATTTATTGTTATTACTTATCATTGGAGGGCTATATGCTTTAGCCATTTCAATTTCAAATTCATTTGTAAACGTGTATTTATGGAAACAAACAGGAGAGTTTTCTGCTTTAGCGATTTATAATTTAGTCATTGTTATCTTTCAGCCATTAACCTTTATTTTAGCAGGAAGGTGGGCTAAAAAAATTGATCGAGTCGTTGTGCTTCGATTAGGTGTTTCGTTTCTATCTGTTTTCTATATCGTGGTGTTGATGGTAGGTGACCGTGCCGATGAATTTTTAATTCTTCTCGGTGCTCTTTTAGGAATAGGGTATGGATTTTATTGGTTAGCATTTAACGTGTTAACGTTTGAAATTACAGAACCTGATACACGGGACTTTTTCAATGGTTTTCTAGGAGTATTAAATTCGTTTGCTGGAATGATTGGACCTCTAGGAGCGGGCTTTATTATTGCTAGCTTATACGAATACATTGGTTATCGTGTGGTCTTTGGCGTTTCACTCCTAATGTTTGTTTGTGCAGTTGTCCTTAGCTTCTTTTTACAAAGACGTCCAGCTGAGGGCGTATATAAATTTAGAGAAGTACTAAGAGAAAGGAAATACAATCGAGACTGGCGCAGAATCTTATATGCACACGTATTTCAAGGAATTAGAGAAGGGACATTCATTTTCGTGGTGTCAGTATTGGTTTTTATTACAACTGACAGTGAACTCGCACTTGGTACGTTTGGATTGGTAAATTCAGCTGTAGCTTTTGTTGCGTACTATGTTGCTTCTAGGTTTATTAAACAAAAAGACCGCTTAAAGTTTATTTTGGCAGGTGGAATCCTTCTGTATGGTTCAGTCTTTCTATTGTTGTTTAACTTATCATATACAAACCTCATTTTATATGCGATTTGTATCGCAATCGGCTACCCTATTTTGCTGGTACCGTATATGTCCTTAACGTATGATGTGATTGGTCGAGCTAAAGACATTGTTTCTAAACGTATTGAGTATATTGTTGTTCGAGATGTATTCTTAAATATTGGACGCATTATTTCAATTGGCTCTTTTCTCATTGCTGTGGTCTTTTTTAATGAACAGCAAAGTTTACCCATACTGTTAGCTGTTATCGGCGCAGGACACTGTTGTATTTACTTCTGTGTTCGCAACATTTCTCAACCTACGAACAAACACACCCCTAAGTCGGTTACACAGCCAGCTTTAAATGAAGGAGACGGTGAATCTCCAGCATAATGGGGATAGATAATTACTTTGTACTATAGAAATTAGCACAAAATTCTTTTACAATAGACACAGCATAAATAGACACCTTTAAGGTGTCTATTTATTTGCCAAAATGAAAAAATTATGATGAGATTATATATATGTTGATAAATTGTAGGTGAAGAAATGAAAAAGAAAAATAAACGTAAAAGTCATGTCTCGTTTCGGATGAACATTTTATTTCTAGGCATCTTTGCGCTGTTTTCGGTACTGATATTACGTTTAGGTTTAGTACAAATTGTACATGGGGAAAGTTACCAACGTGAAGTTGAGCGTACCGAGGACGTAACCGTTAATACTCCGGTTCCGCGAGGTAGAATGTACGATCGTTATAATCGTGTGATTGTCGACAATACACCTCTAAATGCGATTACATATACGCGCTTCCAAGGTAACACTGCGGAAGAGCGATTGAAAATCGCTCGACAATTAGCAAAGTTAATTGATGTTCCTTACTCAACGGATGCAATTGATGTACCAGAAAAAACAGTGGATGAAAATGCTGAGGACATTGTAAAAATCACAGAGCGTGATTTAAAAGATTATTGGATTATGCTCAATCCAAAAGAAGCTGAAAAGAAAATCAGTGATAGTGACCGAAGTAAAGTAGAAGCGGGAGAAATGACGGATGAAGAGCTTTATAACCGTCAATTAAGCCGCATTACAAAGCGAGATTTACAAACATTAGCTGATGACTTAGAAGTTTTGGTAATTAAAAGACAAATGGAAGCGGGTTATGCCCAAACTCCTCAAATTATTAAGAAAAACGTAACGCCGGCTGAATTTGCTATTGTTAGTGAAAATTTATCGCAGCTTCCAGGTGTTGATACAACCACTTACTGGGAACGCTATTACCCACAAGGCGGTACGCTTCGTACACTTTTAGGGAATGTATCATCAGCCAATGAAGGTCTTCCAAGAGATAAAGTGGACTACTATCTGTCCAGAGGATACAGTCGTAATGATCAAGTCGGTACGAGCTATCTTGAAAAAGAATACGAATCACAGCTTAAAGGTCAAAAAGAGCAGGTTCAATATATAACGGATCGAAGCGGAAATCTTATCGATACCTTACAATTAACTGAAGGGCAGCGCGGAAGTGATTTAGTGTTAACTATTGATATAGAGCTTCAACAAGCAGTAGAAGAAGCTATTACAAAACAATTAATTGAGAAGAAACAAATGTCTGGTACAAGATTTTTAGACCGAGCGTTTGTTGTTATGATGGATCCGAATACGGGTGAAATCCTAACAATGGCAGGTAAGAGATATACAACGGATTCCAAAACAGGTGCTGCTAAAATTGAAGATTTTGCATTAGGGAATTTATCAACTTCATACACGATGGGCTCTGTAGTAAAAGGGGCTACTGTATTAGCAGGGTTAGATTCTGGTGCAATTACAACTAATACAATCTTTGTCGACGAGCCAATTAAGTTTGCGGGAACGAAAGAAAAGAAATCCTTTAAAAATATGGGACCAATCAATTACTCTACAGCACTAAAACAATCGTCAAACGTATTTATGTTTAAAACGGTTATGGCGATGGCTGATGTGCAGTATCGATATAATGGTTCTTTACCAATTAAAGCAAATACGTTTGCGCAGCTTCGCTCGTACTACAGTCAATTTGGTCTTGGCGTGTCTACTGGTATTGAGCTTGATAATGAAGCGACGGGCTTCCAAGGTGGAAGCAGCATCCCGGGTACAGCTCTTGACTTAGCTATTGGTCAATATGATACGTATACGCCTCTTCAAGTTGTTCAATACGCATCAACAATTGCAAACGGTGGCTATCGTATTAAGCCTCAGATTGTAAAAGAAATTCGGAAACCAACAATTAAAGAAGAAGAAATTGGCGGTGTTGAATACTCGTTCGAAACGCAAGTATTAAACCGAATTACTATGAAGCAGGAATATATTAAAGCTGTACAAAGTGGACTTAAGAGGGTAACTCAAGAGCAAGGTGGAAGTGGATATGCAGCATTTGCAAGCGCTCCTTATAATCCAGCTGGAAAATCTGGTACGGCACAGGCTTATGAGAAAAACCCGAATGGCGGGGATCCAATTGCAGTTAATAATTCTACATTTATCGCTTATGCTCCGGCAGATAACCCAGAAGTAGCAATGGCAGTAGTTGTTCCTTCAGCATTCACACCAAGTAGCCCGAATAATATTACAAAAGAACTTGCTCGTGAATCAATGGATTTATACTTTGATTTAAAGCAAAAGGGTGAAAAGGAAGTAGATGAGCAAGAACAACAGCAACAAGTAATTGATGTAGAAGCTACAAATGCAGAAGAATAGCAAAGAAAAAAGGCGCTGAAACCTCAGCGTCTTTTTTTATATGCTCTTTTTTCTTAAGGGAATAATATTTCTAAATATAAGTAGTAAGAACATAGAATAAAATCCAAAAATAAGAAAAAAGACTGTTGTTTTTCCATTGGTTTAAGTAAAAAGACCTTGATTTACAAAAGCTTTACATTTGCTTAAAACGGAATTAATAGTTGGGCTTTAATGTATAGCTTGTAGGACAAAACAACGAAATGTCGTAGGAGGAATTTGAGAATGAAAAGCTTTAAATTTCTAGCAATGTCAGCAGTAATCGGATCATCAGTTGTGCTAGCAGCATGTGGCGGCGGTCAAGGAAGTGACGCTGGTGACTCAGGTGAACAATTAAAAGGAAATGTGGCAATTGACGGTTCATCTACTGTGTATCCAATTATGGAGGCAGTTGGCGAAGAATATATGGCAACTCAACCTAGAGTTCAAGTATCCGTTGGTTTGTCTGGAACGGGCGGTGGATTTGAAAAATTCACAAAAGGTGAAACGGATTTAAGTAACGCATCTCGTCCAATTAAAGATGAAGAAAAGAAAGCAGCTGAAGAAGGCGGCGTAGACGTTCAAGAGTTTGAACTAGCTTACGACGGACTATCAGTTGTTATCAATAAAGAAAATGATTGGGTTGATCATTTAACAGTTGAAGAACTAGAAAAAATGTGGGTTAACGATGGAAAAGCAAAAAAATGGTCTGATATTCGTGAAGGCTGGCCAGATGAAGAAATTAAATTCTATTCTCCAGGACATGACTCTGGGACATTTGATTACTTTGATGAAGTAATTTTAGATGGAAAAGAAATTACAGAGTCTGCAACATTATCAGAGGATGATAACGTGTTGGTAAACGGTGTAACGGGTGATAAAAACGCAATTGGTTACTTCGGTTACGCGTATTACTCTGAAAACAAAGATAAGTTAAAAGTTGTACCAATTGATGGTGGAAACGGTCCAGTGGAACCAACAAAAGAGACGGTTATGAGCGGTGAATACGCACCATTATCTCGTCCGCTATTTACTTATGCAAGTGTTGGAGCACTAAAAGATAAAGAGCAAGTATATGACTATGTTAAATTTACGCTTGAAAATGCAGGAGAGCTTGCTGAAGAAGTAGGTTATGTGAGCTTAAAAGATGAAGAATATGACGAGCAGTTAAAAACGCTTGAAGGTTTAAAGAAATAGACAAATGAAGATGAGGAGCAGCGCAACGCTTGCTTCTCATCTTTCCATGCGATGGAAGGGAGTTTACTACATTGGCTTTAGCGAATAATGGCAACACTAAGAAGGGTTCGATTCGAGAATTAATAAAGCAAAATAAATCAAAAAAAGGCGCATCAATGATTATAGAGAAAGTGATGCCAATTTTGCTTTTCTGTACGGCTGCTGTATCCGCATTAACAACCGTGGGGATTTTGTTCACATTAATTTTTGAAACAATTATGTTCTTTGAAAGAGTATCTTTTGTTGAGTTTATTACAGGTCAAAAATGGCTTCCGTTTATTGAGAAAGCAGGTAACTTTGGAGTTTTACCACTTGTTACGGGAACGCTATTGATTACTGTAATTGCAATGGTCGTTGCTATTCCAGTTGGATTAGCAGCAGCAATTTTTTTGAGTGAGTACGCGTCGGATCGAACAAGACGTATTATTAAACCGATTTTAGAAGTATTAGCAGGTATCCCAACAATTGTATATGGATTCTTTGCTTTAACATTTGTTACACCGCTTTTAAAAGATGTTATTCCAGATTTAGGGTTATTTAATGCTTTAAGTCCAGGTATTGTAGTTGGTGTCATGATTATTCCTATGATTGCTTCTCTATCAGAAGATGCAATGAGTTCTGTACCTCAATCAATGAGAGAAGGAGCTTTAGCTTTAGGAGCAACACGTTTAGAGGTGGCATTAAAAGTGGTGTTACCAGCAGCTCTGTCGGGAATTATCGCATCGTTTGTACTCGGTATTTCGCGTGCAATTGGTGAAACGATGATTGTTACAGTAGCTGGTGGAGCTACGCCGACAATGGCACTAGACGTAACGGGTTCAATTCAAACGATGACTGCGTATATCGTTCAGGTTGCAACGGGAGATGCAGGGTATGGAACGACTGTTTATTACAGTATCTATGCTGTGGGAATGACGTTATTCGTCTTTACACTCATTATGAACCTACTAGCTCAGTTTATTACAAAGCGCTTTAGGGAGGAGTACTAATTATGTACGTGGATCGCGAGCAAGTACAACAACGTATGCATGGGCGGTTATTAAAAAATAGTATTTTAAGGTTCATTTTTTTCTGTGCAACGATTTTTGGATTAGCAGTTCTGGGTATGCTTTTATATCGGGTATTGACTCAAGGATTAGGCTGGCTTGATGCAGGTTTTTTACAAAACTTTGCATCGAGAAGACCAGAAGATGCTGGAATTAAAGCGGCACTAGTTGGCTCCTTATGGCTGATGGCTGTCATTGCACCAGTATCATTGATTTTAGGAGTAGGAACAGCGCTTTATTTGGAAGAGTACGCAAAGAAAAATAAATTTAATGATTTCATTAAATTAAACATTTCTAACTTAGCAGGTGTACCTTCAATTGTGTTTGGATTATTGGGATTAACCATTTTTGTTCGTGAGTTATCGTTAGGAAGAAGTATTTTAGCAGCTGGATTAACAATGAGTTTGTTAATCTTACCGGTTATTGTAGTAGCGGCACAGGAAGCCATTAGGTCAGTGCCAACTCATTTACGTGAAGCTTCGTTTGGAATGGGAGCAACTAAGTGGCAAACGATTTACCGTGTGGTACTGCCGGCAGCAATCCCTGGTATTTTAACAGGAAGCATTTTAGCTTTATCAAGAGCGGTAGGGGAAACAGCACCGCTTGTAGTAGTTGGCTTGCCTACATTCATTGCCTTCTTGCCAGCTGGTGTATTAGATACCGCAACGGCTTTACCGATGCAAATTTATAACTGGACGAGTCGACCGCAAGCAGACTTCCAAAGCGTAGCAGCAGCAGGAATTATCGTGTTATTAGTGTTCTTAATTGTAATGAACTCCATTGCTGTATTTATTCGTAACAAATTTCAAAAGCGTTATTAAGCTTAATTGAATGATGATAGTAGGATGAAGGAGGAGCTTTCCATGACAATCACAATCGATCAAAAAATGACAGGGGAAAATATAAATCCCATTAACAAACCAAAAGAAATTGTTTATAAAACAAAAGGTTTAAACTTATGGTACGGAGAAAATCAAGCGTTAAAAAACATTGATTTAGATATTCATGAAAATGAAGTAACAGCCATTATTGGTCCATCAGGATGCGGGAAATCTACGTATATTAAAACGTTAAATCGAATGGTTGAAATGAGTCCAATTGTAAAAACGTCTGGTGAAATTGAATATCGTGGACAAAATATCTTTAATAAGTCATATCGAGTAGAAGAGCTTCGTACACAAGTAGGAATGGTTTTTCAAAAGCCAAACCCATTCCCAAAATCAATTTATGATAATATAGCTTATGGACCACGTATTCACGGCATTCGCAATAAAAAAATTTTAGATGAAATTGTGGAAAAAAGCCTACGCGGTGCGGCAATTTGGGACGAAGTAAAGGACCGCTTAAATCAAAATGCTTATGGGTTATCAGGTGGTCAACAGCAGCGTTTATGCATTGCTAGATGTTTGGCAATTGAACCAGACGTAATCTTAATGGATGAACCAACGTCTGCTCTTGATCCAATCTCAACGTTAAAAGTGGAAGAGCTTGTTCAAGAACTGAAGAAGGAATTCAGTATCATTATCGTAACGCATAATATGCAGCAGGCTGCACGTATTTCAGATAAAACAGCATTTTTCTTAAATGGAGAAGTTGTTGAGTTTGCAGAGACTGATCGAATTTTCTCAAACCCATCTGATAGACGAACAGAAGACTATATTACAGGACGTTTTGGTTAATAGTTGATCAATTAAGAGGAGATGGACTACATGGTTGTACGTGAAAAGTTTCATGCTGATTTAAAAATTTTACGTGAAAAGCTTTTAGAGATTGGTCGGTTAACAGAAGAAGCGTTAGCAAAAGCTATTGAAGCTTTACAAACGCAAAATGTCGATTTAGCGCTAGAGATTATTGATGGTGACACGGAAATTGATCAACTTGAAGAAGAGATTAATGACTTAGCTATTCTATTGCTTGCAAAACAGCAGCCAGTTGCCACTGATTTAAGAAGAGTTATTGTAGCTATTAAGATTGCTTCTGACGTTGAGCGTATGGCAGATTTTGCAGTGAACATCGCTAAATCAGCAATTCGAATTGGAAAAGAAGACTTAATTAAGCCGCTAGAGCATGTGAAAAAGATGCATGCTATTTCAATTGAAATGCTTAGCTTGTCATTAAAGGCATATCATGAAGAGGACCTAACCCTTGCTAAAAAAGTTGCTGAAATGGATGATGAAGTAGATGAGCTTTACGGAATTACCATTAAAGAGCTGCTTAACCTTGCGAAAGAAAAGCAAGAAGCTATGAATCAAATTACGCAGCTGTTATTTATTGCTCGTTACTTGGAAAGAATGGCAGATCATACAACAAACGTAGCAGAAAGCGTATTTTACTTAGTAAAAGGAAAACGCTATGACTTAAATGAATAACAAAATAAGAAGCGCTCAGCTAATGCTGGGCGCTTCTTATTTTGTTAAAGTGTTAACAATTTGCTCTAAACTCATATTCGATGTAAGCGTATAGGTACCAACTTGGAATTTTGTGCTCGCATTTTTTTGAGCAACGAGATTCTCAAATTCATCAGTCGAATCAATAATATGATTGTTTACTAATGTATGTGCAATATCTAAACTAGACATTCCTGCTTTTATAGAGATTGATACTTCACTTGTTTTAGATTTAGTCTCTTGCTTCTCAAAAGCAGGTTTTAATGAATCTTCGTATTCTTTCTTTTTAATTAATACATACTGGTGGTCCTCTGCATAAGCATGTAGATCAGCATCGCTAATTTTCAAAGAAGTAGCGTTTTTCTCTTGAATAACATAAACGACAGCTAAAATTGAAGTGGCTGTTAATATCCCAATAGCAAATCCTCGTATCGTTAAACTATTCATGGCGATTTACTCCTTGTACGTTAAGCAGTCGTTTTACGTCTTCTTTATGAAGATGCTGCTGGTTTGGAGGTAGAGCATTAGCATGGGCCGAATGAGTTGCTGTATCAGGATCTTCGTCAGATAATAGGGCTTCTTCTAACAAATCTAAGCGCTTAGTGGTTTGATATTGATCTTGTAGAACAGTCAATGAAAGGTGCTCTAGCTGTTTTTCTACGGATTGTATTTTTGTTTCCTTTAAAAAAGAAAATAAAAGTAAAAATAGGGAAAGTGCAATTAGGGTAATAAAAGCATATAACATGTGGTTCACCTCTTACAAAAGATAAAATCAATCTATGATACCATAAATCGACAAATTGTGTTTATTGTTACAGTTTTTTCTTAGTGGTAATATGACAATAAGTATATCTTAAGTAAAGTGGTGAGGCTTTGAAGACAAAAGTAAATGAATTGGATGTATGCGTTGTAAATCGAGTAAACGCTTCAGCTTTGTATGTACATTGGTCTTTTTCTGACGCTATTCAGGAAATGGTGGAAAAGATGTATCAAAAGAAATGGAATGATCTGGCATTTGCTCTGTGTATTTATGATGTAACCGGTCTTAGCGTCACATTTGATGGGCATCAATCAAAGCGTCATACGCTTTTAGAGGTGTACAGCAATCAGACAGAAGCATTCTTAAAAGATATGGATACGAACTGTACATATGTTGTAGATGTGGGCGTATACGAACACCATTTCTTTGCACTGATACGTTCAAGTAGAGTTCAGCTGGGAACAAGTATAGAACCTAAGCAATTGGATCAAACGAAGTGGTCCTGGAGTGAAAATGCACCGCAAACGGATTATGTTCATGATGACTGCTTTAGCACGTATTCTTATTATACAAATGAGTGGAACAAGGTGAATCAAAGTGATGAATGACTTTAATTGCCTAGTAATTAATATGGAAGACCCAGTCTATGACATGGTTCATTGGAGTGAAGCGAATGAAAAAGCATTATTTGAGCATTTAGTTAGAAAGTATCTCCCACTTGTACATTACATTCAAAATAATGGCTTAAAAGGTGCTTCAATTATTCTCTCTTCTTTAATTTTAGGAATTTTGGATCATAATGGCTTTAATCAACGATTTAATCACTTCATACAACGTCAAGGTCAATTTGTTGATACTCTGAAGCAGTGGGATGGAAGATTGCTTGACGCGTTAAAGTATTATCAGGATGAACAAATTATAGAGTGTATAGCAATACCTATAACTACGAGGTGTCCATCCCTATTAAAAACATCTAAAGGATACCATTTACAGATTAGCCTTGCAATTGAGCTATTTAATAAATACCTGGGGCAAAGGCCTAAAGGGTTTTACTTGCCAAATGGAGATTATACGTATGAAATTGATAAGTTATTGAAAGCGCATAACGTTGAATATAGTTGTATTGAGGTACAGCACGACTACGGAGTCAATCTGTATACTTCATCAAGCGGTATATTCCTTCTTAAGCATGACGCGCTATTACCTGTCATTTCAAAAAGTGACACAGGTTTACGAAGTTTAAAGGATGGAAAGCTACTATATCAATGTGTAAAAGATATAAACAATCAACAGAAATTAGTGAAGATTTCACCTAAGCATGAGTCATCTAGATATAATCAACCAATCACAGAGGAAAACAGCTGGTTTTATAAGACGATGCAGCAGACAGAAGTAAAGTTAAGCAAGGTTAATAATAAACTGCATAAACTTGAGAGGAAAAAAGAATTAGCGCATACATGGATTATCTTGGCGTCTAGCGAGTGGTTAATTCACTCCAAAGATGACTATAACCGGCAGTTAAAATTATTTAACCAGTTATGTCATGTTGAAGAACAAAAAGTAATGAAGAATGAATATTTACAATGGGTTCCCGATGTGGTGAAAGAATGCGGGATTGCTTATAAAGAGACCAAGAAAGATATCTCCTTATATTTACCGGGAAATATGTCGATTTTAATGCTAGCTTGGGAATATCCACCCCTTGTTATCGGAGGGTTAGCTCGACATGTTTTTGATTTATCCAGAGCTTTGGCGAAATCTGGCCACTATGTGGTCGTTATTACCGCATTTGTAGAAGGGCTACCTTTGTATGAATGTATGTATGGTGTTCATGTCTATCGAGTAAAAAGTTTGCAACCTCATCATGCTGACTTTCTTACGTGGGTAAATAGTTTAAATGTAGCGATGGCATTAGAAGGTATTCGTTTAGCAGCAGCTACGCCGTTTCAAGTAATTCATGCTCATGATTGGTTGGTTGGTACAGCAGCACAGGGTATCGCTAGCCATGTGAAAAAACCGCTCATTACAACAATACATGCAACAGAGCATGGACGGAATAATGGCATTCATAATGAAATGCAGCAAAGAATTCACCAGCGTGAAGAAGAGCTTGTTCATGAGTCCACAGCCATTATTGTATGCAGTACCTATATGAAAAAAGAAATAATGGAATTGTTTAATATAGAGCCAGAGCGCATTTCAATTTTTCCAAACGGCATTGATCAGCACATGGTTGCTAGTGTCGTTAATCGTTCAAAAGAAGTAGCGGTCAAAGGAAAGTTTAAGCTGCGAAATGCACCTATCTTCTTTTCAATTGGTCGCATTGTTTATGAAAAAGGCTTTCAGCTTTTAATTCAAGCTGCAGAATACTTTAAACAGGTAGATATTGATATTCAGTTCATTATTGCGGGTAAAGGGCCCCTCTTGCATGAATTTCAACAACAAATTAAAAATCGAAACCTAGATCAGTATATTAAATTTATTGGCTATATTACGGATGAAGAACGAAACTGCTTGCTACACTTAAGTACCGGAGTAATCTTCCCAAGTCTTTATGAACCATTTGGTATTGTAGCATTAGAAGGAATGGTGGCGAAAAAACCTACAATTGTTTCTGAAACGGGTGGTTTAAAAGATATCGTTAATCATAGGGTAACCGGACTTACGTTCAAACCTGGGGTTGTCGAAGAGTTAATTCATTGCGTTTTCACTGTGATCACAGATTCACAACTGATTCAAGAAATTAGTGAAAAAGGGTATGTTGAGGCAACTACGATGTTTAGTTGGGAACAAATTGCACTGGATACAAGCGCATTGTTTCAAGATCAAATCAAACAGAGTAAAAGGAGGAAGGAAAAGCGTTGAAAGCCATTATACTTGCTGGTGGTAGAGGAACGCGTTTACAGCCGTTAACAAACGACGTTCCAAAACCGATGCTTCCACTCTATGAATATCCTGTTATCGAATATATAGTTGAACTCTTAAAAAAGTATGGAATTAATGAAATTGGCATTACGCTACAGTATCTACCCGAACAGATTATGAATTACTTTGGAGATGGAAAGAAGTGGGGGGTCTCAATTACTTATTTTATTGAAGAGATGCCTCTTGGAACAGCGGGGGGAGTCAAAAAAGCAGATTGGTTTATTGAAGAAGAATGCATCATCATTAGTGGCGATGCTGTAACGGATTTAAATCTAGCTAACGTCATTGCGTTTCATCGTCAACATCAAAGTGAAATGACAATTGTGACGAAGCTTGTGCCAGATGTTACACATTACGGACTCGTATCTGCGAATGACAAAAATGAGGTCACGCGTTTTATTGAAAAGCCAAAGCAATACGAAGCAACTGGAAACTTAATTAATACTGGTATTTATGTAATTCATAAATCAATTTTAAACAGTATTAGCCGTGAAGGAGCAGTTGACTTTAGCTTTGATGTTATTCCCGCACTGTTAAAGAATAATCGTAAAGTCTATCATTATACAACCGCAAACTATTGGATTGATATCGGGCAGCTTCATCATTATAGGCAGGCACATTATGATTTATATGAAAAATTGTTTGGTTCTAATAGTTTGAACCATATTTCAGACACTGCTGTTATTGCAGAGGATGTGAAGGTCATTCCTCCTGTTTATATTGGAGAAGAGGTACAAATCAGATCGGGATGTACAATTGGTCCGTGGGCTGTTATCGGGAAAAACAGTCACATTAATAGTAACGCAACAATTCGAAAAAGTGTTTTGATGAATGATGTTATTGTAAAAAAGAACTGCTTTTTATATGATGTTGCGTTGGAACACGGGATGATTCTTGAAAGAGAAAGTGTGCTTTTAAACGATAAAGCCGAAAGCGGAGCCGTCGCGCGTGTGTTTGATGTGAAGACTAAGCCTCTTTTTAGTATCGCAAAGTTTATGAATCAATTTTCACTTAGAGTGCAAAAACAAAAGAAAGAATTTTAGAAAAATAATCTTTATAAGGAATTTATTAGTTGAAAAATACTCGCTTTACCTTGTATTAGAGATGAAAAGAAATAATATAATCAAAAATTAACTGTGTTAGTTAGAAAAACAGACTGGCATTCCGAAGTAAAAAATGATATTATAGTAAAGTCTGATTTATGTTTATAATGTTTGGAGGGAAAATAGATGCGCGTAAACGTTACATTAGCTTGTACTGAAACTGGTGATCGTAACTACATCACAACTAAAAATAAGCGTAACAACCCAGATCGTCTTGAGTTGAAAAAATATAGCCCAAGACTTAAAAAAGTAACACTTCACCGTGAAACTAAGTAAGCAGTAGGAGAATATTCCTGCTGTTTTTTTTATATAAATATCAGTGTGAGGAGTGAAAAGATGAATAAAGCGGACATGCGACGTAAAATGAAGCAGACGTTATTGAACTTATCGACAGCAGGTACATACAATGCAAAATCCATGTTGATTACAAAGCGGCTCTTAGATACTACCTGGTGGAAAGATGCTGATGTAATTGCAATAACGATTTCTAGAGGACAAGAAGTAGATACAAAACGACTAATTGAAACAGCTTGGTCTCAAGGAAAAACTATCGCTGTTCCAAAGTGCATTTCCGAGCAAAATGAAATGATTTTTCGGAAAATTACATCTTTCTCTCAGCTAGAAGTTGTATATTTTAATTTGCAGGAACCAATTGAATTACAAACAGAGCTTATTAAAAAGAGTGAAATTGATCTCATTCTTGTACCAGGTGTCGTATTTAGTTCAAATGGTTATCGAATTGGATATGGAGGAGGCTATTATGATCGCTTTCTCGTCGATTATGAACAAATGAAGGTAAGCTTGGCTTTTCATGAACAAATCGTACAACGTGTACCGGTTGAATCCCATGATATCCCGGTGGACGCTATTATTACAGATGAGGAGATTATACATTGTGCTCATAAATAGTTTTCTTATTTATGTAATCATTTGTTTTGTATCCTTTATAGGATATGTACTTAGTGTTTTGTCAAGGTCAGGTGCCATTATGGCTGCTGCTGTTGGTATTAGCATTTATATTGGTTTTGAATTAAAAGGTCTATTACTGTTAGGGATGTTTTTTGGAACATCTACGTTTTTTAGTCAATATAAAAAAGTCAAAAAGAAACTAGTGGAAGAAAAAGTAGCTAAGCATGATCAGCGTGATCATATACAGGTAGCTGCAAATGGTGGGGTTGCAGCGCTGAGTGCTCTTTTATTCTTTAGCTTTGAATCCCACGTCTTTTTAATGATGTTTGCCGTTAGTTTAGCAGCGGCTAATGCCGATACGTGGGCTTCTGAAATTGGCGTATTAAGTAAAAAAAAACCAGTCTTTATTTTAACCTTTAAACAGGTAGATCCAGGAACGTCAGGAGCCATTTCGATACTTGGAACAGCAGCGGGTATCGGTGGATCTTTGATTATTGCAGCTACTGCTTTCTATGCTTTTCCCGAGTTATCAATTATAGAGTGCTTATTTATTAGTATGTTTGGCTTTTTAGGAAACCTTATTGATACGTTTTTAGGAGCGACAATTCAGCTAAGATACCGCTGTTCGGTCTGTTTTTTGCAAACTGAAAAAGAACAGCACTGTGGGATTCCAACTCTTTATGAAAAGGGATGGAATTACTGCAATAATGACGCTGTTAACTTGTTATCCGTTATATTTGCTACAATTCTTGGAGGGATTTTTTTTATCTTATGTAAAGCCACGGGATAAAGTAGGTTAAACTGTGCATGCTAAATCGTAAGGAGGTTTAGCGAAATGAAACGTTTTATAGGATGGCTTAGTGTACTTTTAATCGGTTATGTTGTATATCAAATAAGATATCGTTTAGTTAACGTGTTTTTTCGTAATTCGTTTTTACGTAGCTTAGCAGTTCGTTCATTTTTTAATATGCCTTACGTGCGGGAGCGTTTAATGAATCAAGTGTTTCGCTAAATGCAACGCATAATAAAAGCACTTTATAAGTCCACTTATAAAGTGCTTTTATTATGCAGAGAAAAGATTGATTTTTTAAGGGTTTTTTGCGATGGTAATAAAGAGAAAATAATAGGGGGTGCATAATGGATGTCAGCCATGCAAGATTATTATTATTGGTCCTTGGTTCATGCAGTACAACATAATAAAGAATGTTCGATTATACATACGAATCGTGATGGAACAGAAGTGTGGTTTGATTGTAAAGTACACGGTGAAAAAACAACGTTTCGAGTGGCGCGTAAAAGCTTTAGCTGGGAGAACGATCTTCAAAAAGATCAAGTGCTAGCGTTCGAGCGTGCTGAGGGACTACGAAAGCAACGGTTTCAGCGTAGAATAATCTTTCATAATATATACATAATAGATTTTGAACCTTTGCAATACGATGGAAGAGAGCAAAAAAATCTTCAGTTAAAAAAGGTGAAGGTGAAATTAGAAAGGTATGTGGGAGAGCAAGTTTATGAAATAGAGTCGCTATTTTCACATTTAGACTTAGCAGTACCAAATGTTGAAGGGTATTCAGAAGAACAGTTTCTTCATCAAGCTCATCAAATACGCTATGAAGTGTTAAGTCAGATGAATACAGAGCGTAAAGAAGAAGAGAGGTTGTTTCAATATGGAAAGCCTTTCTTTACATACATTTTTCTTGTTGCTCAAATTTTAATGTTTCTATTTTTAGAGTGGAAAGGAAGTAGCGAAGATCCGTTAACTCTCATTGAGTATGGTGCAAAGTACAATCCTCTTATTTTAGAGGGAGAGTGGTGGCGTTTCTTTACGCCAATCATTATACATATTGGTGTTTTTCATCTATTAATGAACAGCTTAGCTCTTTATTATTTAGGAACGTTAGTAGAAAGAATGTATGGTAGCGCACGCTTTTTGTTCATCTATACAGCAGCAGGCTTTGCAGGCGTTTTAGGAAGCTTTGTATGGACTTCAAACTTATCAGCAGGAGCTTCAGGCGCAATATTTGGCTGCTTTGGTGCGCTACTTTTTTTAGCACGTACAAATCCAAGAGTCTTCTTTCGGACAATTGGTTATAATGTGTTAGCTCTTATCGTCATTAACCTTATCTTTGGTTTAGTAGTACCAGGAATTGATAATGCAGGACATATCGGTGGGCTTGTTGGTGGATTCTTAGCTGCCAGCATTGTTAGTTTGCCGAAAAAACCAAAGTTATACGTACAGATACCAGCATTTGTATCAACCGTATTGCTCGTACTGGGCTTGTTATACTATGGTTTTTCTATTCGAACAACAACAGCAGACGAGCCATACGCTCTCAGCTTAGCAAGCGAGTATATTAAACAAAAAAAATATGAAGTAGCAATTAAATCGTTAGATAGCTTTGTAGAACGGGATACAAACAATGCATTGATTTACTATTTAAGAGGATATGCTTACACTGAGCTAAAAGAATATGAACGAGCGGAACAAGAGCTAAAAGAATCTGTGAGGTTAGACTCTAACTTTCATGAAGGCTACTACTACTTAGCTCTATTGAATGCAGAGTTAAATCATGTGGATGAAGCGAAGGAAAACGTAGAAAAGGCATTAGAAATAGAACCAGCTAACAAAGAATATCAAGATTTACAACGGAAATTAAATTGATAAAAATAGACAGAGTACTTAAGATTTTCTGCTTTACTATTGTGAGAACGTTTACTAAAATAAACTAGATAGGATTAAATGGTCTCATTATTTTATGACTATATGCAGGTGAAGAGATGAACACGTTATACGATGTGCAACAACTTTTAAAATCGTTTGGAATTGTTATATATATTGGTAATCGTCAAGCTGATATAGAGTTAATGGAAACAGAGATACGAGAGCTATATCAATCAAAGTTGATTGAAACACAAGATTATCAAATGGCAATTTTATTGCTTAGACAAGAATTACAAAAACAAAAGGAAAAAGGATGAGTAAAAAAATGGATGATAAATGGTTAGTTGGTGTTGACTTAGGCGGTACAACAATTAAGATGGCTTTTGTTAATCAATACGGAGAAGTGATTCATAAATGGGAAATTCCAACGGATATTAGCGAACAAGGGCGAAAAATCCCAACGGATATTGCAAAAGCAATCGACAAAGAAGTCGTGAACTTAGGAGAAAGCAAGTCGAAACTTATGGGGATTGGTATCGGTGCTCCAGGTCCAGTGAATTTTGCAAACGGTTCGATTGAAGTAGCAGTTAACTTAGGGTGGGAAAAATTCCCTATTAAAGATATTCTAGAAGTGGAAACTTCTTTGCCTGTAGTAGTGGACAATGATGCAAACATTGCGGCAATTGGTGAAATGTGGAAAGGTGCAGGAGACGGAGCGAAAGATTTACTATGCGTAACGCTTGGAACAGGTGTAGGAGGAGGGGTTATTGCAAACGGTGAAATCGTTCAAGGAGTAAACGGTGCGGCTGGTGAAATTGGACATATTACATCGGTGCCTGAGGGTGGAGCGCCATGTAACTGTGGGAAAACAGGCTGTTTAGAAACAATTGCTTCTGCAACAGGTGTTGTTCGATTAGCGATGGAAGCAGTGGTGAATACGGATAAGTCAAGCACCCTTCGTACACTTCTAGATGAGCATGATCAAATTACTGCTAAAGACGTTTTTGATGCTGCCCGTGCAAACGATGAATTAGCTGGAGAAGTGGTTGACAAAGTGGCGTTTCATTTAGGACTAGCACTTGCAAATTCGGCTAACGCATTGAACCCCGAGAAAATTGTCCTTGGAGGCGGTGTATCACGTGCAGGAGATGTGTTGCTCGATCCAGTGAAGTCTTACTTTAAAAAGTTTGCGTTCCCAAGAGTAGCTGAAGGAGCAGAGTTGGCAATTGCTACACTTGGTAATGATGCAGGAATTATTGGTGGGGCATGGTTAGTTAAAACATATGTATAAATAGGCGTAAACTAAAAAAAGAGAATGGTAGACGGTTCTACCACTCTCTTTTTTATGTAAAATAAAAGAAGGATTATCTTATCTCTTTGGTAAATTATCTTAATTATGTTTTTTGAAACTTTTTAGAAGAAAAAACGTAGAAAAAGAGAAGTATCTAATCTGATTATAACATTTCAATTATAAAGGTAATATGTTATAAATTATTTGCTTTTTTGTAAAAAAAACATTAAGATTAGGGTCGTTATATGACATTTACGGTGTCTGAAAACAGTGGATAAGGAGGTCCTTGATGAAAGACAAAATTTCATTGTCAAAGTTGTCGTTTATTCTTACTGCTGTCGTTTTGCTTTGGATAAAAACATATATTGTTTATAAAACACAGTTTGATATTACAATTGAGAATTCGACACAAGAGTTTCTATTGTTTATAAACCCACTGAGCTTTTTATTGCTTATTCTAGGGGCAGGTTTATTCTTTAAAACACGTAAAGGAGCTAAGGCTTACGTTTTAACTACTAGTTTCATAGTTTCCTTTATTTTATTTGCAAACGTAATGTTCTATCGTTTCTTTAATGATTTCTTAACGTTACCCGTTCTTTTTCAAACAAGTAACATGGGAGACTTAGGAAATAGTGCGTTTGAGTTGTTTAAGTTGACGGATGTTTTAATGTTCGTAGACGTAATTTTCCTAGCAGTCCTTGCTTCTTTATTTAAAGCAAACAATAAAGTAGACGAGCCGACTACTCGTAAAACAAGGTTTGCTTTTTATATTGCAGTGGTGGCCGTATTTATTTCAAACTTGGCTTTAGCTGAAACAGAACGTCCAGAACTATTAACTCGTGCATTTGATCGTGAAATGCTGGTGAAAAATATCGGTACGTACAACTATCATATTTACGATATTGTACTGCAGTCAAAGACAAAAGCCCAACGAGCATTTGCTGATAGTAGCGAATTTGTTGAAACAGAAAATTATTTAAAAGCAAATCAAAAAGAGCCAAACCCTGATATGTTTGGAAAAGCAAAAGGGAAAAACGTAATTGTTGTTTCACTAGAGTCTACTCAAAGTTTTGTTGTAAATAATACGATAAACGGTGAAGAAGTTACGCCGTTTTTGAATGACTTTATTGAAGAGAGCTATTACTTTGATAATTTCTATCACCAAACAGGACAAGGAAAGACTGCTGATAGTGAGTTCTTATTAGACAATTCACTGTACCCACTAGGGCGTGGATCGGTATTCTTTACGCATGGAACTAATGAATTTAATGCAACGCCTGAAATATTAAAAGAAGAAGGTTACTACTCTGCTGTTTTCCACGCAAATAACAGTAGCTTCTGGAACCGAGATATTGTATACCCTAACTTTGGTTACGATCGATTCTTTAATATTAATGATTACAACGTAACAGATGAAAATTCTGTAGGATGGGGCTTAAAGGACAAAGAATTCTTTGAACAATCTGTGGAACACATGAAAACATTACCACAGCCTTTTTATTCAAAATTCATTACGTTAACAAACCACTTCCCATTTGAGCTAGATGAAGAAGATCGAATGGTTGATGAGTATGATTCAAACAGTCGCACGTTAAATCGCTACTTCCCAACATTACGTTATCAAGATGAAGCGTTTAAACAATTTATTCAAAAGTTAAAAGACGAAGGATTGTATGAGGATTCAATTATCGTTGTATATGGTGACCACTATGGTATTTCACAAAACCATAACGCAGCAATGGAAAAATATCTAGGAAAAGAAGTAACGCCTTATGTATGGACACAGCTACAGCGAGTGCCTATGGCGATTCATATTCCTGGAGAAACTGATAATAAAACAATCTCAAAAGTTTCAGGCCAAGTTGATTTAAAACCAACTATTTTACACTTATTAGGTATAACTACGGATAATCACGTTCAATTTGGAACAGATATGTTTTCCGAGGATAAGTTAGACTTTACTGTCCTTCGTGACGGAAGTTTTATTACAGATAAGTACGTGTATACTAGTGATAAATGTTACGATAAGTCTACTGAGCAGGAAACAGATAGAAGTAACTGTGAACCTTATATGGAAAAAGCAAAACAAGAGTTAGATTACTCCGACCAGATTGTATATGGAGATCTTCTACGTTTCTATGATGGAACAACTTATCGTCCAGATAAAAAGCAAGAAGAAACTGATAAGAAATAAGAAAAAAGAGACTGAGACATAAGTAGTTCAGTCCTTACTATACCTGAACGATTGAGAGTTCATAACTTTTAATCGTTCAGGTTTTTTTGGTTGATTGTGAAAACAATGTTGGAAACAGGGTGGAATGGAGCGTAGGACACTCGACTCCTGCGGGAAAGAGAGGGAAAACTGAGATCCCGCAGCGCAGCGAGGAAGCTCAGGTTCCTCCCCGCGGAAAGCGAGTGGCCGTAGCGCAATGGAACGAACGTGTTGAGACAAACCAAAGAGATGGGAACATCTATTGTTCGTCTTTTAGAAGTAATCATTTTGTTATGTCCCAAACTCTTTTTTTGTTCATTCTCCATCATAGTTTTAACATATAGATAATAAAGAGGAGCGTGATATGATGACCATTGTGAATGAATGTATTCCTTATAACTATGAGCGAACGATAACTGACCTCTATCGATTAATTTCTAAGTACCCTTATGGAAGGATTGAAAGTATTGGAAGAAGCGTACTTGGAAAACAGATTCCACATCTACTCATTGGTCATGGAAGCCATGTTGTACATATAAATGCTTCATTTCATGCGAACGAGTGGATTACAACAAACGCACTAATGAAATTTCTAGAAACGTATTTACGAGCCATTTATCGAGGAGAACGCGTTGCTGGAATTGATGCTCAGCTTTTATATGAAAATATTACTTTGTCTATTGTACCAATTGTAAATCCAGACGGTGTTAACTTAGTTATAGATGGAATTAATGCACATGAGGCGTACTCAGCGTTTATTCCTTATATAGGAAGGGAGGTTAATGATTTTCAGGGGTGGAAAGCAAACATTAGAGGGGTGGATTTAAATAATCAATTCCCTGCATATTGGGAGATTGAAAGAGAACGTAAAATTCCAAAGTCACCACACTTTCGAGATTTCCCTGGCTATGCTCCTTTATCTGAGCCTGAGGCTAAAGCGATGGTTCAGGTTGCAAAACGATATCAATTTGACTGTGTAATTGCGCTGCATACCCAAGGTGAAGAGTTTTACTGGGGATATATGAACAAAGAGCCAATGGAAGCGAAAGAGATGGCGGAGTATTTTGAGAAAGTGAGCGGATACCGAGCAGTGAGAACAATTGATAGTCACGCGGGGTATAAGGATTGGTTCATTCTTGAAACTGGAAAGTTAGGCTTCACGCTTGAACTTGGTAAAGGAATTAACCCAATTCCTTTATCGCAGTTTCACATTTTATATCCAAAAACAGAATCAATTCTTGCTAATGCAATGAATATCCTTGCATGTAAATAAAATATAATCGTAATAAAAGCGCCTATCAAAGAGGCGCTTTTCTTTATACTCATTCGTTAATGAGCTGCTGGATATCCATGATGTAAAATAGTCATAACCGTAAACCAACCAAATACAGCAAACGTTGCCACAGCAAAGCCTACTCCAAGGAAGTTTTTATTGCGCAAAGATGAAATAGCGGCAAAAATACCTAATAATGTTGTTAAGCCTAATATAATCATTAGTCCCATGAAACAACCTCCTTATTTGTAAGGATTGAAAGTAAAGCGCTAACATACTTCTAACTTCTTTATTGTAAAACTTTTCTAACGATTTGTCGAGGTGGAAAATTAGCAAAACAATGTTCTAGGGTTTTCATTTCCCTAGATTTATGTGTATGATAAAGCATAGAGACAATGAACTGAGAAAGATAAGGAGGCGCTGCTGATGAAATATCATCGCGTACCATTAGGACCTATACAAACAAACTGTTATTTACTTGTGAATGATGACAAAGAATGCTTAATTGTTGACCCAGGCGGCGAAGGAAAAAAACTTAATCAACTCATACATAAGCAACAATATAAACCACAAGCAGTGGTATTAACTCATGCGCACTTTGATCATATTGGTGGAGTGGATGAAGTAGCATCACATTTCTCTATCCCTATATATGTTCATAAAAAAGAAAAATCTTGGTTAAAAGACCCAGCAGTAAATGGTTCCACTTTTTTTGGTCTAGGAGAAGTAACTGTTCAATCTGATGTGACGCTGTTTGCCGGAGAGGGCAGCACAACAATTGGGTCATTTTCGTTTGAATTATATGAAACGCCAGGTCACTCGCCAGGGAGCGTATCTCTTTACTTTAAAGAAGCAGAGTTAGTTATTTCAGGAGATGCACTGTTTGAAGGAAGTGTTGGGCGTACCGATTTACATGATGGAAATCATGAACAGTTGCTGAAGAGCATTCATACAAAGCTTTTGGTACTGCCTGAAGAAACGTTAGTTTTATCTGGGCATGGTGGAGAAACAACAATTGGTCAGGAAATGGATCACAATCCGTTTTTAAATGGATTTTAAAAAAGAAGCAGCGATGAATCCATCGCTGCTTCTTTTTTATCATTATTGTCCGCCTGGCGTCATCATAAATGTACTCCAGTAAGTAAACCCTACAAAGAATACTGTTAAATAAGCACCAAACACATAGATGTACATACGTTCTGATAGTTTTAAATAGCTTAGTAAGACAAAAAAACCTGTTTGAGCTAAAAAGAGCAAGGATGTTTGTGGCATATGTCCAAGGTAAAACATGACTGCAAAGATCCCTGTCCAAAACCCCATTACACGGTACATACGTTCCATGTTTGTTGCCTCCTTTATCCCACTTGTCAATTATTAATTATAAAGTACAATTTATCCAATTGTAAATATAATCTAAGCATGCTTGTTGAAATTGTGTAGAAAGATAAGTAATTCTTTTCCATTATAGTACATTTATTGTTTGATGAAAACGTTATCTTTTTTGTTCAGCGAATCTTTTTGAAAAAAAGCATAAAAATAAAACAAAATAGTGTACAATAGTTATACAAAACATGTACGATGTGTATAAATTGATTAAACGACCTTACAGGAGGATATAAAATGGAATCAGTTATGTTTTATACGTATCCAAGTTGTACATCTTGTCGTAAGACGAAAAAATGGCTTGTAAAGCAAGAAGTTAATTTCAATCAGCGCCACCTCTTTCGCGAAACTCCTACTTATGAAGAGATGCTTGAATTATTATCAATGACAACTGAAGGTATTGATGAAATTTTAGCTAAGCGGAGTCAAGAAGATAAAAATTTAGATGTCGATGTAGAAAGCATGACGATTTCGGAAGTCGTTCATTTGTTAATGGAGCAACCAAGACTTCTTAGAAGACCCATTTTAACAGATGGTAAAAAGCTTGTAGTAGGATACAATGAATCCGCGTTAAAAAACCTCGTAAAAAAGCAAAAAAAGGTTTCATCAATGGTGGGATGATGAGAGTTGTTATGGTAGATGGATAAGCGATAACGATTGAAGGTAAATAAATCGTTATCGTTTTTTTATGCTTTATGAAAAAATTAGTTCCGAGCCAATCGTTTAAAAAGAAAGAAAAAATTTTAAAAAAAGAAGGAATTTCACTAAATAAGTCGAATTTCAACTAACACTACCAAGAAATATGCTTAAATATGACAGAATAAGGAGAGATGCTCATTGAATGAAATTGAACAATTAGCCACACGCATGATTCGTGAAGCATGTGAGATGAAGAGCTCGGATATTCACATTATCCCTCGAGCTAGAGATGCCATAATTCAGCTAAGAGTTGATCAAGATTTGGTTGCTCATCAAACGCTCCCAAAAGAGGTATCTGAACGACTCATTTCCCACTTTAAATTTTTAGGGAGCATGGATATTGGTGAAAGACGAAAGCCTCAAAATGGTGCACTGTCTACAACAATCGATCATATTAAAGTTAATCTACGTTTATCCACTTTACCTACATTGCAGGATGAAAGTCTCGTTATTCGTGTATTACCCCAAACGCAAACAACTTCTCTTAAATATTTATCACTTTTTCAAAATCATACCAAAAAACTTATTTCACTGCTTAAGCATTCACATGGATTAATTGTGTTTACTGGGCCAACAGGATCCGGTAAAACAACAACTTTGTATACGTTACTTCATGAGGTCAACCATTTATTAAATCGAAATGTCATTACGCTTGAAGATCCAATTGAACAGCAGAGTGAAAAAGTACTGCAGGTACAAGTGAATGAACGAGCTGGCATCACGTATGCAACAGGTTTAAAAGCAATTTTACGTCATGACCCTGATATTATTATGGTCGGGGAAATCCGCGACGCTGAAACAGCTCAAATTGCGGTTCGCGCAGCTTTAACCGGTCATCTAGTACTGACAACTATGCATACGAAAGATACAAAAGGCTCTATTTATCGATTGCTTGAGTTTGGTGTTAGTATTCAAGAAATTGAACAAACGTTGGTAGCCGTAGCTGCACAGCGATTAGTCGAAATAAAATGTAATTTTTGTGAAGGAAGATGTCATCCGCTATGTAAGAAAGAGCGTTTAAATAGACAGGCTAGCGTGTATGAGCTTCTATATGGAAGGGAAGTAAACGAAGTAATTAATGAAGTGAAAGGAAAGGAATTTCAATATGATTATGCACGACTAAGAGATGCAATTCGAAAAGGTATTGCGCTTGGGTATTTGTATTCACATGCGCTAGATGGGTGGGGGTCTTATTAAACGAAAGACATCAAACAAACATTGGGGACTTTCCAAACAAGCTAAAGTTTTAAGTCAGTTATCGAAGCTTGTTGAAAAAGGATATACGCTATCTCAAGCTTTATCGTTTATAGCATTCCAGCTATCAGCGAAGCAGCGTAGCGATGTGGATGCTTGTTTAATGGCAATGCGTCAAGGCGAGTCTTTGCACAGCTGTCTTCTAAAACTGAAGTTTCACCGAGACGTATTAAGCTACCTTTATTTTGCTGAACAGCATGGAGATCTTCATTTTGCGCTAAAAGAAAGTAGTCATATGCTAAGTGAGAAGATAAAAAACAAGAAACGATTTCAAAAGCTAGTACAATATCCACTTTTACTTTTAAGTTTCATCCTTGGGATTTTATTTATATTAAGCACCGTTTTGTTACCGCATTTTCAGTCTCTTTATAAAACAATGGGACACGAACAATCACCATTTCTTCTTATCTTTATGTCGACTATGTCTTACTTTCCACACGCACTTCTTGGAATCTCTGGAACCTTGTTGCTAATAGGAGGTCTGTATCTTATTAGTACAAAAAAGCTTGCTCCTGTAAAGAAAATGAACATTTTGATGAAAATTCCTTTTATGAAGCAGTTCACTAAGCTGTTTAACTCCTATTTTTTCGCGGTTCATACGAGTAATTTATTAAAAGGTGGACTATCAATTTATGAGTGTCTCTCGCTCTTTCAGCTGCAGCAACACTATCCTTTTTTTAGAGAAGAAGCTAAGCTTTTCACAACAGAACTTGCCGCTGGAAAATCTCTTAATCAAATTTTACAAACACGTCCTTATTATCAAAAAGATTTAGCAGAGGTCGTTGTTCATGGACAAAAAAATGGGGATTTAGCAAAAGAATTGTACGACTACAGCCTATATATGGTTGAGAGAATGGAAGAATGGGTTTTTCACATTCTCAAATATGTTCAGCCCATTACGTTCGCCTTTATTGGTATCGTTATTCTACTTATGTATATGTCAGTCATGATGCCAATGCTAGAAATTATGTCGAGTTTATAAAGGGGATTCAAACATGTTAAAAAATGAGAAAGGTTTTACTTTAATTGAGATGCTCATTGTTATGTTAGTTATTACAGTGCTATTGCTTATTATGGTGCCAAATGTATTAAAGCATAACGCTGTTATTAACAATAAAGGATGCTCGGCTTTAGTGAAAACAGTGGAAGCACAAGTGCAGGTGTATGAGCTTGAAAACGGAACAAAGCCTACTTTAAACGAGCTTGAAAGCGGAGGATACTTAAAAGAAGGAACGGTGTGTCCAAATGGTTCGAAAATTACAATAGGTACGGATGGACGCGTATCAGCGAGTGATGGAAACTCGTAAAATGAATCAAAAAGGCTTTACGCTAATCGAGTCCTTAATCGTGTTAGCCATTGTGCAAGTTATGGTGTTAATCATCGTCATCAATTTAAAACCTCTTATGGCCCACTATCAGTTAACCTCATTTTTACGACAACTTCAAGCAGATACCTTTTATACGCAACAAATAGCCATCACTACTCAGCGTCCGGCAAGGCTTACATTTGAGCTAGCCAACTCCCGATATTTGTTGCTTAAGATTGGAGCTGAAAGGCCCATTATGCAAAGAGGTTATCATTCGAATATTCGCGTTGTGTTTAGCAGTGGTACAAGTTCGATTCAATACAATGAGCAAGGAAATATTTCGCAGGCAAAAAGCTTGTTTATTTCAAGTAACAAAGAAACATATAAGGTCACGTTCCAAATTGGAAGAGGACGCTTTTATGTTACGAAAATATAATAATCAAACAGGCTTCACATTACTGGAAATGCTAGTAGCATTCAGTGCGCTGATTATGCTCACCGCTGTGATTGTTCCTTTATATATTCAAGCAATACAAGCTGAAAAAGATAAGAAGCGAATGTATGTAGGAGATGCGCTTTTGTATGAAAAAGTCATGACGGATGCTGATCAAAAGCACTTACTCTCTGAAAAGAGGATGTATAACGGGGTTGAATACCTCCTTGTATTCAAAGAAGAACCGGTTCCAAAGTGGTGTGTTTCTTGGAAAAGAACTAATCAGAAAATCATAGAAAGATGTGAATCTACGTTAAAATGAGGAACCAAAAAGGTTTTACATTAGTAGAAATGTTGCTTAGTTTAACGATTTTCTTTGTAATAGTATCCTTTATTCCGCCTGTCTTGTCATTGGCTAACCAAAAATATGCCCCTGATGACCTAGCAACAGAAATGGAATGGGAAATCTTTATTCAGCAGTTAACAAAGGAGTATCGAAGAGCGCATCATGTTAGCGTTAACGAAAGAATTTTATCATTACGAATAGATGGAGAGCCTTTAGTTACGTATGAACCTTTTAACGATAAGGTTCGGCGTAGGGTTGACCAGAGTGGTCATGAAGTTGTCTTGCAGTTTGTGAAGTTAATTGAGTACAAATACGAAAGTAATCTGCTTCATGTTAAGGTGGTATATAAACACGGTGAAATTCATGAAACAACGATTAAAACATTTATGGATGTTGAATAAAGATAGGAAAGCGTACCAAGCGGGTTTTGCGCTTCCCTTTGTACTAGCCTTTAGTGCGCTATTTTTATTTTTACTATCCCACCAGTTGGTGTATTTTGTAACGAAAAGTACGTTTTATGCCGAAGTAAATCAGCGCTATGAATTAGACTATTTACTGCAAAAAGGAGTCCGAGATTTACAAGCAGACGTTCAAACAAATAATTTTTCACAAGAAAGCAATGGGGTACTAACTTATGATTCAGGAACCGTTAAGTACCAAATACTAAGGCAGACAGAGGATAGTGTGACTATTCAAGTTCGCTGCGCTACAAAAGAAGAAAGACAGCTTATTCATACAATTACTTTTCAGCGAGAAAGCGGTAAGGTAATTGCCTGGGTTTAGAGATAGAGCAAAAGACCTTGAGTTTATGAAGAAATCAAGGTCTTTTGTTGTTAATCATCAAATTCAACATCTTTATCATTAATATTTGACTTTTACATGATGATGTTCTACATTACGCTTTGAATGGTTAGTGAAAGGAGGCCCAATCACAACCGTTTCATCAGTGGGTTCCAATGCTTGTTTAATTTGGCTTTCGTTGACATTATAAGCTTTTTGAAACACTTCAGGAGGTGTTAAGCGAAGGATGTCTGAACCTTCTGCTGATTCAAACTGGTCGTTATTAAAGAAAAGGTGAAGGTGAGCTTCTTCTGTTAATGGTTCAATCCAGTGCCACCAACCCATTGGGATAAATGCTACATTTCCTTTTTTAATACGATACGTATGCAGGGTGCTCGTATCGGGATCTATAATTGATACCTCGACTTCTCCAGAAATCACCACATCTAACTCCCAAGCATTTGGGTGCCAATGGGGTTCTCTCATATAGCCTTTAGTTAAATATAAGTCTACAAAAGCTCAACCGATCATGGCAGGGAGCTGTGTAGATGTTACTTGATACGCAATGTTGTTGGTGTTTCGTTTAAATAATACGCTGTTTTGGTAGTTAAACGATAAGTTTGGTGTACCAGACGTCTTCTTAATATTCGAATTATCAGGAACAAATCCAGAATGACTCATAGTTGTTTCAACCTCTTTCTTACAAAAGAATATAACGTATCATATTATTAGTCAGGAAAGAATGTGTTACATCATCACAAAGTTTTCTTGCTTTTGATTAATAGCTTTTCAGCGAGGATATACTAGTTCGTAGGAGATGATGATGTGAAAACAAACGACTACGTGAAGTACGTAACGCAGCAGCTTGTTCAATATATGGATCAACCGAAAGAAATTCGTAAAACCAAACGAATTGAAAAGAAAAAGACACGAGATCCGTTTTTTAATAGGTGGTTTGGAATGATTCCTCTTTCATTTCAAATCTGGTATCGAAATACGAAAAAAGGTAAAAAGTAGCCTGCGCTCTTTTTACCTTTTTTATTTATAGAATGTTTTATACGAAATGACGTGAAAGGTGATGATTAACAGTTTGTTCAGACAAGTAAAACAATCCGCCGTTTACAATTTTCGTTAAAATAACAGGCTCATATAAATCTTGTAAAGCCTGTTTTTCTGTCGTATAGCTTTCGGGTAGCTCTTCCATATTCTCATAGAAATGATCTAAAAGTGCAAGGTCTTCATACCATCTTTCTTGCGCTTTTTTTGCCCAATCCATCGGCTGCTTTGAAATGTGATCTTCCACATAAGCTGATAATCTTGAAATTCCGCTTTTGGGGCGAATAATTGGCGATAGCGTAAAGCAATAATCAGGAATCTTTGACGTGAAGTTTTGTTTGGACATCATCAGCTGAAAGTTATCAAGAATCGCTCCCGTAATTAAATTTAACCCAAGCGATAGTAATTCATCTTTTTTTCGGTCACACTTATACGAAACCTTCATATTTAAAGCAAGCCAAGGCTGAAGTGAACGCTGCGATTGTGAGTGAGAATGCATTTTTTCATATAAGTGAACGAATCCTCCAAACTTTTGGGCTGACCCAAAAATTTGATGTAAACGCGGTGAGCCAAAGTGAATTTTTTCGCCTTGTACAGATGAATCATCATAAGTTGGATCGGTGATAAACGTAAGTGAAGCAGGATTAGGTTTCCCGCCTGTTTTTTCAATATAATGCCAATAAAAAGGTCGGTTCATAAGCTCTTTATCCATTTCAATAGTAAGCTGAACCTTCAAATAAGATGGGTCGTCTTCTGTCAAGTCACAGTTATGTGCCGTGAAATATTTTTTGAGAAATTGATGAATTTCAGTTTGCTGCATGCTGTTCACCTTCTTCATCTTCGTGATATTCAATAATGGATGTAAGATTGTTCATCTTAATTTTCATTTCTCCTTCACTTCGTGAATGAAGAAGAATATCTTGAATGTGATCTTCAATGTTATCAATTTCTAGTTTGGTTAAAATTTCATCGAGCTCACCAACAACACGCTCAAATAAATTTATTTTTTCATAAAGTAGCTTTAAAATATGTTCTTCGACTGTATTCTCAATTGCTAGATTATAAATGTGCACATCATGCTGTTGACCCAGTCTATGAACGCGTCCAATTCGTTGCTCTAATCTCATTGGGTTCCAAGGTAGGTCGTAGTTAATGATATGGTGACAGAATTGAAGGTTAATTCCTTCACCTCCAGCTTCCGTTGCGATAAAAACTTGAGCATGGCTTTCAAAAAGCTGTTTCATCCAGTCTTTTTTTCCACGCTTAAATCCACCCCTAAACGGAACAGATGTAATACCGTGTTGTTTTAAATACCACTGTAAATAAAGCTGAGTTGCTCGATATTCCGTAAAAATGATGACTTTATCATTAATCTGTTGAATTAATTCAATTACCTTTTCTGCTTTCGCATTTTGAGGAACGGTTTGTACTTTTTCAAGGAGTGGTTTAAGCATCTGAGTAGCTTTTTCACTGTTTTCGTCCTCTTGGCGTTCAAGCATGCTTTTTAAGGTCATAAATACTGCTTCGCGACTGCTACAAGCTTCGCGCTGCAATGTTAAAATTGCAAAGGAACTGCTGGGTAAATTTGAATGTTGCTTAAATGAAGTGATTTGATCATACAACTCTCGTTCTTCAGATGAAAACTCAACAGGAACGGTTTGAACAATTCGTTTTGTCCATTCAATACCTGTGTCTTGCCTGCGGTTTCGAATCATCACTTTGTTAACGAGTTCCTTTAAATACTCATCATTTTGAACAGAACGTTTCTTAGCAGAAAATAAATCAGCAAAATAATCTTTGTTTCCTAGGTGGCCTGGTTTTAATAACGAAACTAAGTTGAAAATCTCTTCTACTCGATTTTGAATTGGTGTCGCTGTTAATAATAAGCAGAACTTTTTCTTTAAGCTTTGAACAAACTCATAGTTTTTTGTTTTATTATTTTTTAGTTTATGAGCTTCATCGATGATGATAAGGTCATAATCTTGTTCTAATACAATTTCGCGATGAGGGGAGCGCTTGGCTGTATCAATGGATGATACTACTACGTCGCATTGCTCCCACACGTATGTTTTCTTTTGTGGAACAGCAGGAATAAAAAATTTATGGTTAAGTTCCATTGCCCATTGGGATACAAGTGATGCTGGTACAAGAATAAGGGCTTTTTTCACAAGACCACGAATCATATATTCTTTTAAAATGAGTCCTGCTTCAATTGTCTTTCCAAGCCCCACTTCGTCAGCTAAAATCGCTTTTCCATTCATTTCTTCTACCACTTTTTTAGCTACTTCTAACTGGTGTGGATGCGGGGTTAGGTCTGTTAAATGGCGAGGTGCTTGCAGACCTTCAAATTCAGTAATTAACGTTTGCTCCTCGATTTCATATGCTAATTTATACATTTCCCAATCAGACCAAGAGCCGTCTTGCTCAAGTTTATTTAAAAAAGTAGATTCCCATGCTTCATCTTTCTTCATACTGATGTTCATCGTTAGTTTTGCTCCTTTCTGAAAGTTTTTATTGAACTGCTGAACAGAATCATGTAGGATAAAAATATATTTTAGAAAATTTAAAATAGAAAATAGATTGTCACTAAATGAACTATTTTGTTATTGATGTGTGTAAGTAATAGTTTCTTAGTAGTATGCCCAAAATTACAAACTTTATAGAGGCGAATGATGACAAGGGGAGAGACTGCTTTAAAGTGGCGCCGAAGGAGCAAACAACATGTGAATCTCTCAGGCAAAAAGACTCTTGTTGGACGCAACTCTGGAGAGCGTCTATTTCGAATAGACCACCCACGAGGCAAACCTATTTAACGGGTAAACTTTCAGGTGAAAAGGACAGAGACTTCCTGCTATACAGCAGGGAGTTCTCTGTCCTTTTTTATGTGTAAAAAAGATACGATGATTCCCCGAAACCAAAGCAAATGGCCTTATATGAGGAGGATGTTAAATGACTGAGCTAAACAAAACACCACTTTACGATGTCTATCAACAGTACGGTGGAAAGATTATTGATTTTGGAGGTTGGGCTCTTCCAGTTCAATTCTCATCTATTAAAGAAGAACATCATGCGGTTCGTACAAAAGCTGGCCTGTTCGATGTTTCTCACATGGGAGAGTTTGATGTAAAAGGGACAACTAGCTTGGCATTTTTACAAAAAGTTATGACGAATGATGTTTCAGTATTACGTCCAGGTAAAGCACTATATACCGCAATGTGCTATGAAGATGGGGGCACAGTGGATGATCTCCTTGTTTATCAAAAAGGAGAAGATGACTACCTGCTTGTTGTAAACGCAGCAAATATTGAAAAAGACTTCGAATGGCTACAGCAGCATAAGCCAGAGGGTATTGAGCTTGTAAATCGTTCAAGTGAGTTTGCTTTACTAGCTTTGCAAGGTCCAGCTGCACAAGGTGTTTTACAGAAATTAACAGATGAATCATTATCTGACTTGAAACCATTTACATTTAAAGATGATGTAGAAGTAGCAGGTGTGAGAGCGCTTGTTTCACGTACAGGTTATACAGGCGAGGATGGTTTTGAACTGTACTGTTCTGCATCAGATGTAGTAACGCTTTGGACTGAGCTTTTAAAAAATGAAGAGGTAGTTCCGTGTGGATTAGGAGCACGAGACACGCTTCGTTTTGAAGCAACTTTAGCTTTATATGGTCAAGAGCTTTCAAAAGATATTACGCCAATTGAAGCACGTATCGGATTTGCAGTGAAAACGGATAAAGAAGATTTTATCGGCAAAGAGGTATTAAAGCGTCAGCGTGAAGAAGGACCAAACCGCAAGCTTGTTGGGCTTGAAATGATTGATAAAGGAATTCCACGACATGGATATGAAGTGTTTAGTGAGGAAGAAGAGATTGGCTTTGTTACAACAGGCACACAATCGCCAACTTTAAATAAAAACATTGGTCTTGCACTTATCGATGCTAAACATGCTGAGCTAGGTACAGAAGTGTATGTGCAAGTGCGAAAAAGACGTTTAAAAGCAAAAGTCGTGAAGACACCTTTTTATAAGCGTTCAAAATAATGTTGGGTAATTAAAGAGAGGGGACAAAAGAATGGTACATCGTTATTTACCAATAACATCAGAAGATCAGCAGCAAATGTTAAAGGCAATTGGCGTGTCTTCAGTGGATGAGTTGTTTTCAGATATCCCAGAAAGCGTTCGTTTCCAAGGGGAATACAATATAAAAAAAGCGGCATCAGAATCTGAGCTAGTAAAAGAGTTAACAAACTTAGCTACTAAAAATAAGAACGTAAAGGAATACGCTTCATTTTTAGGAGCAGGTGTTTATGATCACTATATGCCAATTATTGTTGATCACGTTATTTCGCGTTCAGAGTTTTACACAGCTTATACACCATATCAGCCTGAAATTTCGCAAGGAGAGCTGCAGGCTATCTTTGAATTTCAAACGATGATTTGTGAGCTAACAGGAATGGATGTTGCCAATTCATCCATGTACGATGGTGGTACAGCACTTGCTGAGGCAGCCATGTTAAGTGCAGGTCAAACGAGAAAGAAAAAAGTGTTAGTTTCAGAAACAGTTCACCCTGAATCACGAGCTGTGTTAGAAACGTACGCAGCAGGTCAGTACATTGAAGTAGTAGAAGTACCAAGCAAAGACGGTGTAACGGATCTGACGGTGCTGAAGGAGCGCATGGATGATGATGTAGCGGCTGTCATCGTTCAGTATCCAAACTTCTTTGGTCAAGTAGAACCTTTAAGAGAAATTGAAGCCATTGCTCATCAAGGAAAAGGAATGTTTGTTGTATCAAGCAATCCACTATCTCTTGGATTGTTAACTCCTCCGGGTCAGTTTGGTGCTGATATTGTTGTAGGAGATGCACAACCTTTTGGTATTCCAACACAGTTCGGTGGTCCTCACTGCGGCTACTTTGCTACAACGACAAAGTTAATGCGTAAAATTCCGGGACGCTTAGTTGGTCAAACGATTGATGAAAATGGTAAGCGTGGCTTTGTCTTAACGCTTCAAGCACGTGAGCAACATATTCGCCGTGATAAAGCAACTTCAAACATTTGTTCAAATCAAGCGTTAAATGCACTTGCAGCTTCAGTAGCGATGACTGCCTTAGGAAAGCAAGGGGTAAAGGAAATGGCTACGCAAAATTTATCAAAAACGCATTATGCATATAACGCATTAAAAGCAAGCGAAGTAGATGTTGTTTTTAATGGGG
The DNA here is from genome assembly GCF_001614195.1 of Bacillus sp. VT 712. Lineage (NCBI taxonomy): Bacteria > Bacillati > Bacillota > Bacilli > Caryophanales > Bacillaceae > Bacillus > Bacillus sp. VT 712. Next base: position 140,512 of record NZ_LWBK01000003.1, read on the forward strand.
CATTTTTCAATGAGTTGGTTGTAAAACTACCTCAACCCAGTAAGGAAGTAAATCAAAAGTTATTAGCGAAGCATATCATTGGTGGCTATGATTTAGGCCGAGACTATCATGAGCTTAAGGATCACATGCTACTTGCTTTTACTGAACTCCGTACAAAAGAAGAAATCGACCAACTTGTGAAGGAATTGGGGGATCTTTATGCATAATCAACATCAATCGCTTATTTTTGAAATGAGTAAAGAAGGACGCGTTGGCTATTCATTACCAGAACTAGACGTGCCGGAAGTAACCAGTACAGAAGTGTTGCCAGCAGAATATGTACGTACCGAAGCACCAGAACTTCCAGAAGTGTCTGAGCTAGACATTATGCGTCACTATACTGCTCTTTCAAAACGTAACCATGGAGTAGACTCTGGCTTTTATCCGCTTGGTTCTTGTACAATGAAATATAATCCAAAAATTAATGAATATACAGCCCGTATTCCAGGCTTCGCTAATATTCATCCACTTCAGGATGAAGAAACGGTTCAAGGTGCTCTTGAGCTCATGTATGATTTGCAGGAGCACTTAACAGAGATTACAGGCATGGATGAAGTTACGCTTCAGCCAGCAGCAGGTGCTCATGGTGAGTGGACGGGGTTAATGATGATTCGTGCCTATCATGAAGCAAACGGTGATACGAAGCGTACGAAAGTAATCGTTCCTGATTCAGCTCATGGTACAAATCCAGCCTCGGCAACAGTAGCTGGATTTGAAACAGTTACTGTAAAATCTAATGAGCATGGTTTGGTAGACTTAGATGATCTTCGTAAAGTAGTAAACGAAGAAACAGCAGCTCTTATGTTAACAAACCCAAATACGTTAGGTCTTTTTGAAGAAGATATTTTGGAAATGGCAGAAATCGTTCATGCAGCTGGTGGTAAGCTTTATTATGACGGAGCGAACTTAAATGCTGTATTAAGTAAAGCACGACCAGGCGATATGGGCTTTGACGTTGTACATTTAAACCTTCATAAAACATTCACAGGTCCACACGGTGGTGGTGGTCCAGGTTCTGGTCCAGTTGGTGTAAAAGCAGATTTAATTCCATTTTTACCAAAACCGGTACTAGTCAAAACGGAAAGCGGCTTTACTTTCGACTACAATCGCCCACAGTCCATTGGCCGAGTTAAACCGTTTTACGGCAACTTTGGTATTAACGTACGTGCTTATACGTACATCCGCTCTATGGGTCCAGATGGTTTAAAAGCGGTAACGGAAAATGCGGTATTAAACGCAAACTACATGATGAGACGATTGTCAGAGCATTATGATTTACCGTTTGATCGTCATTGTAAGCATGAATTTGTTTTATCAGGGAAGCGGCAAAAGAAACTCGGTGTTCGCACGCTGGATATTGCGAAGCGACTGCTTGATTTTGGGTATCATCCACCGACAATTTACTTCCCTCTTATTGTCGAAGAGTGCATGATGATTGAACCAACTGAAACGGAATCAAAAGAGACGCTTGATGCGTTTATTGATGCAATGATTCAAATTGCAAAAGAAGTGGAAGAAAATCCGGAAATCGTTCAAGAAGCACCTCATACGACGGTTGTGAAGCGATTGGATGAAACGCTTGCAGCAAGAAAGCCTGTACTCCGCTATCAAAAAGAAAGTTAAAAAACAGCCCCTTCATCTAAGAAGGGGCTGTTTTTGTGGTTTATTTTTTTGTTTTAATTTTGCCGTTCCAAGCTTTGAATCCGCCTTTTAGGTCATGAATCTCTTTCACACCATGCTTGCGCAAGAGCTGAGCAGCACGACCAGTTCGCATGCCACTTTGGCAGTAAATATAAACGGGTTGATCAGTACGGAACTCCTTTATACGCATACGGAACTGTGAAAGAGGAATATTTCTTGCTCCTAAAATATGTCCGTTTTCAAATTCATTTGGTTCGCGAATATCAACTAGCTGTGCTTTACGATAACCGCTGCGGAATTCTTCTTCCGTTAACGTTTTCATAATGCGACGTTGGTAAAAAAACATTACGACAGAATAAATAATAATTGCCGCAAGTACAATGATTAGTGCCCACATGTTGTTTCTTCCTTTCTTCGACAAAATACATAGTCTTATTATATAAGTGAATGAAATTAGAAGTAAAGGGATTCTTCTTGAAGTCACGATAGTTTTTACGAAAGAAAAGTAAAAAATTACTGCTTCACTTTTCTTTTCCTTCTGCTTATCTTTTGGTAGACTAAAAAACGGATTAAGTTTATTACATATGTAAATGTCTACTATACTAGTTAGGGATGAGAAGAATGAAGCAAAAATGGAGATTCATTGATTCAAAAGAACGTTCGCCATATTACAATATGGCACTTGATGAAGCGCTTTTAGAGTGGCATAGCACTGGTCAAATACCACCAACGATTCGATTTTACGGCTGGAATCCTCCAACATTATCAATTGGTTACTTTCAAAAAGCTGAAAAAGAAATCAATTTTGAACAGGTAGATAAATTAGGATTAGGATTTGTGCGTCGACCAACAGGGGGACGAGGCGTTTTGCACGACGAGGAGCTTACTTACAGCGTCATTGTATCGGAAGACTATCCAAACATGCCTAAGACGGTGACAGAGGCGTATCGTGTCATTTCAGAAGGGTTATTAGAGGGATTTCGTTCGCTGGGTCTGGAAGCATATTTTGCAATCCCTCGCACAGAAGAAGAAAAAAATAGTTTGAAAAATCCACGTTCATCTGTTTGTTTTGATGCACCTTCATGGTATGAGCTTGTGGTAGAAGGGCGTAAAATTGCTGGAAGTGCACAAACGCGTCAAAAAGGTGTAATTTTACAGCACGGTTCTATTTTATTAGAGATTGACGAAGATAAATTATTTAGCGTATTTAATTATCCAAATGATCGTGTGAAAGAGCGAATGCAGCGTGCGTTTCGTTCAAAAGCTGTTGCAATCAATGCTATTGCAGGCCGTAAAATCCAAATGGAAGAAGCGAAGGAAGCATTTTATAAAGGCTTTGCTAGCGCTTTAGATATTGACTTAGAACCTTATGAATTAACAGAACAAGAAGAGCGTTACGTAGAAGAATTAGCACAAAAGAAATATGCTTCTGTTGAATGGAATTTTAGAAGATAACGATTGCTTAGGAGCACACTATTTAAGCTGTGCCCCTAAGTATTCTATCTAGCTGAAGAAAGTAATTGATGTAAAAGTCAAATACTTTTTTTAATGTAAAAAAAATATTTTTCTTGACATCTATCTATATGTAGGTGCTTGGGTTTTGGTTGAATACTACATGTTGAATTTGTCCAATCCGTGTGGTAAGTTATTGATAGTTGAAATTTTGCTTTTTTCCAAAATAAGGTAAATGATTGGTAAAATAGAGCACGATTGGTAAGGGAGTTGTCAGAATGACTGTTATAGTTAATCAAAAAGTAAATATGAATATTGAAAAGCTTAATCAAGATATTGAACGCTTTCCACAAGTACACCCAATTACACCAGATATGAAAATTACTCATAAAGGCGTATCTCGACTCGTAATGTTAGACCGTTATGCGTTTAAAGATACGGAAAAACTTACGTTATCAAAAGGAGACTTTGTTGTTTTAACCGTAAAGGAAGACCCTAAGTTTCCAGCTCGAGGACTTGGCTATGTGGAAAGCATTAATTTTGACCAAAAGATGGCAGTCGTAAAGGTTGAAGATGAGTTTCGTGGAGCGTTAGCACCTGAAGAAGCAGAAAGTGGACTTATTACTCGTTCATTAGACGTAATTGAAAAACCACTTGAAATCTTCTATGAGCAAATTGCAAAGCGTAACGCTACTGGGTTAGCTTCCGCTGAACAAACGGAAGAGAAGCGAAACGAATGGTTTGAAAAATTCTATCAAGAGCTTGTTCAAATGAACTTTGTACCAGCTGGACGCGTTCTGTACGGAGCGGGAGCTGAAACGGATGTTACATACTTTAACTGCTATGTAATGCCGTACGTAAAAGATTCTCGCGAAGGAATCTCCGAACACCGTAAGCAAGTCATGGAAATCATGAGCCGAGGCGGAGGAGTTGGAACAAACGGTTCAACCCTGCGTCCACGCAACACACTAGCGCGTGGTGTAAACGGTAAATCATCAGGATCTGTCTCTTGGTTAGATGATATTGCGAAACTTACGCACCTTGTTGAGCAAGGCGGTTCTCGTCGCGGTGCTCAAATGATTATGTTAGCGGATTGGCATCCAGATATTGTTGAGTTTATTATCTCTAAAATGCAAAATCCACGCATTTTACGATTCTTAATTGAAAATACAAATGATGAAATGATTAAAAAACATGCCCAAGATAAGCTGAAATTTACGCCGCTTACGGAATCTGAAAAGGACATGTACCAAGGAATTATCAATTATAAGCAAATTCCAGGTCTTGGTGGATTCAGCGAGAAAATTATTGCAGATGCTGAAGAAAAACTACAAACTGGTGGAACGTACAGCGTTCATAATTCTGAATTTTTAACAGGAGCAAACATTTCTGTTTGTTTAACAAAAGAGTTTATGGATGCAGTTGAAAACGACGGTGAATACGAGCTTCGCTTCCCGGATGTAGAAAGCTATTCGAAAGAAGAAATGGCACACTACAACGAAAACTGGCATGAGGTAGGAGATGTTCGCGAGTGGGAAAAACAAGGTAATAAGGTTCGTACGTATCGTAAAATTCGTGCAAAAGAGCTTTGGAACTTAGTTAATATTTGCGCAACGTACTCAGCAGAGCCTGGTATCTTCTTCTTTGATAATGCAAACGACATGACAAATGCACAAGCATACGGTCAGCATGTTGTGGCAACAAATCCATGTGGAGAACAACCACTTGCACCGTTTTCAGTTTGTAATTTAGCAGCTGTAAATTTAGCGCAAATGGCAGATAAAGAAAAGAAAACAGTAGACTTTGAAAAACTTCGTCAAACGGTTGAAACGGGTGTGCGCATGCAGGATAACGTTATTGATGCAACGCCTTACTTCTTAGAAGAAAATCAAAAGCAAGCTCTTGGTGAGCGTCGTGTAGGTCTTGGTGTAATGGGTCTTCATGATTTGCTTATCTACTGTGAAACAGAGTACGGTTCTGAAAAAGGAAACGAACTTGTTGATCAAGTATTTGAAACAATTGCAACAACAGCATATCGTGCGTCTGTAGAGCTTGGGAAAGAAAAAGGAAGCTTCCCATTCTTAATTGGTGATACTAAGGAAGAAACGGATCGTTTACGTGAAGCTTTCACAAATACAGGGTTTATGAAAAAGATGCCTGAAGACATTCGCGAAAGCATCAAAGAGCACGGTATTCGTAACTCACACTTACTAACAGTAGCACCTACTGGTAGTACAGGAACAATGGTTGGTGTGTCAACAGGTCTTGAGCCATACTTCTCATTCTCTTACTTCAGAAGCGGTCGGTTAGGGAAATTTATTGAAGTAAAAGCAGATATCGTTCAAGAATATTTAGACCAACATCCAGAAGCGGATCCAAACAACCTTCCTGAATGGTTTATCTCAGCAATGGAATTGGCTCCAGAAGCTCATGCTGATGTTCAGTGTGTCATTCAACGTTGGATTGATAGTTCAATTAGTAAAACGGTAAATGCACCTCGTGGCTATACAGTTGAACAAGTTCAAAAAGTGTACGAGCGTTTATATAAAGGCGGTGCAAAAGGCGGTACGGTTTATGTAGACGGTAGCCGTGATGCTCAGGTATTAACGCTAAAAGCAGAAGAAAATACATTTGATGAAGAAGTAAAAGAAACAAAAGCAGAAAAACCACACGTTGTATTAGTCGATACAATCAACGAAGTAGGATCAACCGATGTAACGATTGGTTCTGAAATTGGAAATACGTGTCCGGTTTGTCGCCAAGGAACTGTTGAAGAAATGGGTGGCTGCAACACATGTACAAATTGTGGCGCTCAGTTAAAGTGTGGTTTATAAGAAAGTGATAGAGACTGAGACATAAGTAGTTCAGTCCTTACTATACCTGAACGATTGAGAGTTCATAACTTTTAATCGTTCAGGTTTTTTGGTTGATTGTGAAAACAATGTTGGAAACAGGGTGGAATGGATCGTAGGATACTCGACTCCTGCGGAAAAGAGAGGGAAAACGGAGATCCCGCAGCGCAGCGAGGAAGCTCAGGTTCCTCCCCGCGGAAAGCGAGTGGCCGTAGCGCAATGGAACGAACATGTTGAGACAAATCAAAGAGATGGGAACAGCTAGTGTTCGTGTTTTAGAAGCAATCATTTTGTTATGTCCCAAACTCTATCTGTTGAAATAAATGGCTGCTACATTTCCTTGTATTTGCTTATACTATATAGTATGATTTTACATGAATGTCTTTTGGTATATCGTTAGTTTTCGTCTTTTTGAGCAGTATATTACTAAAAGTTTACAGAAGCGTGTTTCGTTAGTTTATACATAATAATTATTTTATTGGGGGAGATTTCATGCCTACGCCAAGTATGGAAGATTATATTGAACAAATATATATGCTGATTGAAGATAAAGGATATGCTAGGGTTTCGGATATCGCTGATGCTTTAACAGTTCATCCCTCATCAGTCACAAAAATGGTGCAGAAGCTTGATAAAGATGAATATTTAATCTATGAAAAATACCGCGGTCTTGTTTTAACTCCGAAAGGACAAAAGATTGGTAAGCGTCTTGTTTATCGCCATGAACTATTGGAGCAACTGCTGCGTATTATCGGTGTAGATGAAGAAAATATTTATGAAGATGTTGAAGGTATTGAGCATCATCTAAGCTGGAACTCAATTGACAGAATCGGTGATTTAGTACAATATTTTGAGGAAGATCCAGAGCGTGTGCAAGGTTTGCGAAGTGTCCAAAAGAAAAATGAAGAAGAGCAACAGCTATAACGCATATTGGAAAGAGGCTGGGACATAAGTAATTCAGCCAATGATAAACCTGAACGATTGAGAGTTTCTCACTTTTAATCGTTCAGGTTTTTTGTTGATTGTGAAAACAATGTTGGAAACAGGGCGGAATGGAGCGTAGGACACTCGACTCCTGCGGGAAAGAGAGGGAAAACTGAGATCCCGCAGCGCAGCGAGGAAGCTCAGGTTCCTCCCCGCGGAAAGCGAGTGACCGTAGCGCAATGGAACGAACATGTTGAGACAAATCAAAGAGATGGGAACAGCTAGTGTTCGTTTTTTAGAAGCCATCATTTTGTTATGTCCCAAACTCCTTTTTATTTTTAGCATAATTTAATAAAAGAGGTACTAAAGTGTAGATAGGAGGCAGACTGAAGGAGTTGAGAACTTCTGTATATTGATGGCGTTTTTTCAGGTGGTGGCCTTAAAGGCTTTGCATTAATTGGGGCCTTACAAGCTTTAGAGGAGCGAGACTTTATTTTCAGGCGTCTAGCAGGTACAAGTGCTGGCTCAATTGTATGCGCTCTTATTGTGGCAGGTTATACAAGTGACGAAATGATGGAGATGATGGATGAAATGAATGTGAAGTCTTTGCTAGATCAACGCGTTTCTTTTCTTCCATCCGCCTTAACAAAGTGGCTTCTTCTCTATTGGAACTTAGGATTATATAAAGGTGAAAAATTAGAAAAATGGATAGCGAGTAAATTAAAAGCAAGAGGCATTGTTACATTTGGTGATTTGCCAGCGGAATCGCTGCGCATCATTGCTTCTGATTTAACAAATAGTCAGCTCGTTATACTACCCGATGATTTGCCTAGGTATGGAATAGATCCAAAGAAATTTCCCGTAGCAAAAGCTGTGCGGATGAGCTGTAGCATTCCCTACTTTTTTGAGCCAGTTAGGCTGCGGACAAATCCCGTAAGCCTCATTGTGGACGGTGGGGTATTAAGTAACTTTCCTATTTTTTTATTTGACGATGATCAAAAGCGTAAACAAAGGCCTGTTTTGGGTATTAAGCTTAGCCCTCGTGAAAAAGAAGAAGATAAAAAAAATATTAAAAATGCAATCGCGATGTTTTCAGCTTTATTTGATACAATGAAAGACGCTCATGATGCAAGGCATATATCAAAACGTCACGAGCGAAATATTATCTTTTTACCAGTTAGTGAAGTGTTCGCTACGGAATTTTCCTTACCAGACGAACAGAAACATCAGCTTTTTCACTATGGCAAGAATAAAGCGGAGCTATTCTTAAAAAGATGGTGCTATTAAATAGAAAAAACTGCGTCTTTGTAAGGCGCAGTTTTTTCATTAAAAGAAGGCACGGTTTTTCTTTTTTCCTTTTTTGCCTTCAATGACTGTTAAATGTGTATTGCTTTTCTTCTTCTTTAACGGTTTGTTAACTTTAGCAGATGGACGTTTTTGGACGTTTCGATAAGCGTTCATATCCACTTTATTACCGCTGCGTTCTTTTTCTTTTTGGCGTATTTTTGATTGTTTTACAGCTCGATGATAGCCTTTGTCTTGTCCTTTGGTTTGGGCAGGACGGATAATAAACCGATAAACTAAGTAAAACAAAATGATAAATAAAAAGATATAGCCTGCTTGGCGCAATAGGCTTGTTGGATTTGTTGCAAGTGTGTAAATAAACCCAATGATTCCTAAAGCAATTAATGAATTAACAAGTGGTTTAACGAATGGACGCCTCATTTTGTTCACCTCCTAAAATGATAAAAGAAAGCAAAACAGTCTTAACTTACTTGTTCGCCACCGGTTACAGATTTTCCCTCATTTTCAATGCGTAAAAGCTCTTGAAACGAAGCGATTGCAACTTCGACTTGGTCATCCTTAGGTTCCTTTGTAGTAAGAAGCTGTAGCCATAGCCCAGGGTAACCTAAGAATCGTAAAACAGGTACATGGCGAACTTTATTGGTCAATTGTAGTACTTCAAAAGATAAACCCAACACGACGGGAATCAAAGCAAGTCGGTTTACGACTCTAAGCCAAAGCGGGTCCGTAGGGACAAGGAGATAGACAAACATTCCAACGACAACTGTAAATAGAATGAAGCTACTTCCGCAGCGATAGTGTAGCCGAGACTGAGCTTGAACTGATTCTACCGTAAGTTCCTGATTGTTTTCATACGCATTAATGACTTTATGTTCTGCTCCGTGATATTGAAAGACGCGTTTAATAAGCGGAGTTTGTGAAATCGCGTAAATATAACCGAGCAATAATAAAAGCTTAAAGAAGCTTTCAATCACTACTTGTGCTAAATCGGAAGCGAAAATAGGACGAGTCAAATTTGCTAAAAACACTGGGATTAGAGTGAAAAGCACTTTTCCAAATAGAAAAGAAAGTACACCAATTGTTGCAACACCCAATATTAAGGATAGTTTTGATTCTTTTTTTTCTTCTTTAATTACATCGTCTTCGTTAGGATGTACATCGTAACGTTCAGATGAAAAATTTAAATGTTGTGTACCGTTTGCACTTGCTTCAATAATCGCTGCAATTCCTCTTAAAAACGGAATTTTTTTCAGCGCTGTTAGTACACGATTCGATCTCCGAGAAGATTGAAAATACTCAATAGATTGATCTTTGCGACGAATGGCAGTGACCATCATTTTCTTGCCGCCAAACATGACTCCTTCAATGACAGCCTGCCCACCGTATGCGTTTTTTTGTAATTTAGACATTTCAGACACCAACCTAACTCAGACTAATTGCCCCTTAATAATTTATATTCTACAGCAATTTCGAATAAACCTCTAGGTCGATGTATGTTATCTAGTTTAGACAAAACTTTTCTATATCACACATGAAATGATAAAATTTTCCTGTTGTTTTCATTAAGAAACGTTCAACTTTATAATAGAACAGTAAAGATCAGCTCATACTATTCAGTAGAGGTGATGAAGATGACAGCTAAACAAGATAATAAGTCGACACATCAACAAATACAATCAAAGGAAGGCTCATTCTTAGCTAAAGTGGTAGTTATTGGTTTTGTAGGAGGAGTGTTTTGGAGCTTAATGGGATACATTACGTATTTATTTAGCTTTAGTGAAATTCATCCCAATATGATTTTACAGCCGTGGGCTTTTGGTAGCTGGAAATATCGCTGGCCAGGGCTTATTGTTAGCGTTTTGATAATTGGTATTATATCAATTGGTGTAGCGCTTCTTTACTATGTGCTCTTAAAAAAGTTTAAATCAATATGGTTTGGTATTGCATATGGGGCAGTGCTTTGGGCGCTCGTTTTCCTTTTACTCAACCCGTTGTTTCCAAGCATGAAAATGATAGGAGAATTAACGTCTAATACCATTATTACAACCATTTGTTTATACATCTTATACGGGATATTTGTCGGATATTCCATTTCCTTTGAGGCAGCAGAGCTAAACAGCAGTTCTAGACATAACCCAGAACTTGTGAATGAGTAGTGTGAATGTTTTGATTTATGATAAACTAAAAAGAGAAAACGTAAGGTTTATTTTAATGATAAAAATAGCTGTGTAAGCAAGGGAGAGTGTCCATGAGAAAGTTTTTGGTAATTAATGGTCCGAACTTAAATAGGCTCGGTGTTCGAGAACCAGCAGTTTATGGGAGAGAGAATTTAAAAACGTTAGAGCGCAACCTCCAGCAGCTTGCTGAGCAACAGGGTGTGCATATTGAATGTGTTCAGTCTAATCATGAAGGAGTTATTATTGATTGGATTCATGGAGCAGACGAGAACTTTGATGGAATTGTCATTAACCCAGGGGCATTCACCCACTATAGCTACGCAATCCGCGATGCGATTGCAAGCATTTCAGTTCCTGTGCTTGAAGTTCATATTTCAAACGTACATAAGCGAGAAGCATTTCGTCACGAATCAGTGACGGCGCCTGTCACAGCAGGACAAATTGTAGGTTTGGATATTTATGGATATGAGTTAGCGATTCTTGCTCTGTTGCAAAAGAAAGGGGAATGAAGGATGAAAATAGAGAAATTACGCAAACAGTTTCATACGTTAAATGTTGACGGTATGGTTATTACAAGTGAATATAACCGTCGCTATATGACTAACTTTACTGGTTCGGCAGGTATAGCAGTAATCTCTAACGATAAAGCTGTATTTATCACAGATTTTCGTTATGTAAAGCAGGCCGCTGAACAAACAGAGGGATTTGAAATTGTGCAACATAAAGGCCCAATCTTAGAAGAAGTAGGGCAGGTTATTACGAAGCTTGGAATGAAAAGCGTTGGCTTTGAAGAGAATCATGTTTCATATGCTCAGTTTCAACAGCTTGAAAAGCATGTCAAAGCAGAGCTTATTCCAGTTTCCACTGCCGTTGAAAACTTACGCTTGATAAAGAGTGACTCAGAGATTAAGATATTAAAGGAAGCTGCAAAAATTGCAGATGCAGCATATGAGCATATTTTGACCTTCGTTAAGCCTGGTGTAACAGAGCTTCAAGTGTCTAATGAGCTGGAGTTCTTTATGCGAAAGCAAGGTGCAATTTCGTCCTCGTTTGATACAATTGTGGCGTCAGGTCATCGTTCGGCATTACCGCACGGCGTTGCTTCTGAAAAAGTCATTGAAGCAGGAGAATTTGTTACGCTTGATTTTGGTGCGTATTATAAAGGCTATTGTTCTGACATTACCCGTACATTTGCGGTAGGGAAAGTCAGTGAAGGACTAAAGGGAATTTATGATACAGTATTAGAGGCGCAGTTAAGAGGCATGAAAGGAATTAAAGCGGGTATTACGGGTAAGGAAGCCGATGCCTTAACAAGAGACTATATTGTAGAAAAAGGATATGGACAGTATTTTGGTCATTCTACAGGTCATGGTGTGGGGTTAGAGGTTCATGAAGGCCCGTCGCTTTCTGTGAAGTCTCAGGATACGCTGCAGCCAGGAATGGTTGTAACGGTTGAACCAGGTATTTACATACCAAACCTTGGTGGCGTTCGTATTGAAGACGATACCGTGGTAACAGAAGAAGGAAATGAGTCATTAACATACTCACCGAAAGAACTTATTATTTTATAAGATGTAGGAGGATTTTTTCATGATTTCAGTAAACGATTTTCGCACAGGTCTAACAGTAGAAGTAGACGGAGGTATTTGGCGCGTAATGGACTTTCAACACGTAAAGCCAGGTAAAGGAGCAGCGTTTGTTCGCTCAAAGCTTCGTAACTTACGTACTGGAGCTGTTCAAGAGAAAACATTCCGTGCAGGTGAAAAGGTAGCAAAAGCACAAATTGATAACCGTAAAATGCAGTATTTATATGCAAGTGGTGATCAGCACGTATTTATGGATAACCAATCATATGAGCAATTAGAACTTCCAGCATCAGCAATTGAATATGAGCTAAAGTTCTTAAAAGAAAACATGGAAGTAGCTATCATGATGTATCAAGGTGAAACGCTGGGTATTGAGCTTCCAAATACAGTTGAATTAAAAGTTACTGAAACAGAACCAGGTATTAAAGGTGATACAGCATCAGGTGGTACGAAGCCAGCTACGGTTGAAACAGGCCTAATTGTACAAGTTCCATTCTTCGTGAATGAAGGCGATGTATTAATTATCAACACAACAGATAGCAGCTATGTATCACGTGCATAATAAAGCATAAAAAAAGAAGAGATGATCATCTCTTCTTTTTTTATGCTTTTCTTTTTCGTAAGTGATAAGTTGTCTACGGATTGCATAGGTTGTACTAAATGATGTAATACGTGGGAGGAAGTTATGAAGCATTGGTTTGATCACATAAACGGAACTGTTTTGACGATGGCTTGTTTACGGTTTGTCTCATCTTTTATTGAATTCATCGCAGCCATTTTAATTTTTACGAATAATGATGTCAAAAAAGCATTAATGATTAATGGAATGCTGGCGCTGGTAGGGCCAATTGTGATGATCACGTCATTTAGCCTTGGATTAGTATCAGTTGCTGACCAACTATCTTTTGGCAAGCTTGTGCTCATCGGTACAGGCGTCCTTTTAATTTTAATTGGGGTATTTAAGTGAAGTTTCTGACATAACAAGTAAAAGCTTGCCATACATTGAAATGAGTATAAAGGTGAGGGGATTTCAATGCTAGATGAAATTGTGGCTATTTTTCCAGAAGGCATTAAGCGCAATGTACAGCCATATATACAGCGCTATATAGATACTTTAGAGGAAGTGCGCATTCGAATTGGAAGGCCAATTGAGCTAACAATTGACAGTCAGCCAGTCTTTTTGTCCTATGTGGTAACGGCAGAAGATACGCTATTTATTTTAAACAAGCTCAGTCATTTCTCTATTTATATGATTGAAGAAGAATTGAAAAAAGGGTATGTCACGATTGAAGGGGGTCATCGAGTAGGACTTGCAGGTAAAGTTATTACTGAAAATGGACATGTTCGTGTAATCCGTGATGTGACGTCGTTCAACATTCGAGTGGCAAAAGAACAGATTGGCATAGCGGAACCACTAATTCCTCTTCTCTACCAATCCCGATGGCTTAGCACCATTTTGATTGGTCCCCCACAAACGGGAAAAACAACAATGATAAGAGACTTAGCAAGAATGATGAGCACAGGGAATAGGCAACGAAAGATTGAAGCGGTTAAAGTGGGTATCGTAGATGAACGCTCGGAAATCGCAGGCTGTGTCAAAGGTGTTCCACAACATACTTTTGGAACACGAATAGATGTTTTAGATAGCTGTCCGAAAGCTGAAGGAATGATGATGATGATTCGATCGATGAGTCCAAACGTATTAATTGTGGATGAGGTAGGAAGTGAAGAAGATTGTCAAGCTGTGTTAGAGGCTGTCAATGCGGGTGTACAAGTGTTTATGACGGTGCATGGTTATGATCTATTTGATTTAAATAAACGTCCCTCCTTGAAACAATTAATAGAACTTGAAGTATTCGAACGCTATATCGTATTAACCAATGAGAATGGTCCAGGAACTGTAAAAACCATCTATGACCGAGGAAGAAAGCCACTTTCGTTGAAGTCGAATTATTCTTTGAAATAAAAAGGGTGACGAAGAAATGAAAATTTTAGGAGCTATTTTTATTTTGCTTGCTTCTACGTTCACGGGTTTTGAAGTTGCCAAGCAGCTTAGCGAAAGGCCGAGGCAACTTCGGCAATTGAAAACAGCGCTACGATCGTTAGAGTCAGAAATTATGTACAGTAATCGCCCACTTCATGAAATTTCACACATGCTTTCAAAACAATTTCCTAATCCGTTATCGCTTTTTTTTAAGGAGTTTGAACAGCGTTTAACACAAGGAATGACCACTGCCAAAGAAGCGTGGGAGTACGCTCTTCAAACTCATAAAAAAGCGCTTGCCTTTAAAGAGGGAGAACTTGAAGTGTTGAAGCAGTTTGGTGAAACGTTAGGACAACATGATCGGTATTCCCAACAAAAACATATATTATTAGCTATTAACCATTTGGATCGGGAAGAACAGGACGCACTTGAACAGCAAAATCGGTATGAAAAAATGATAAAAAGTCTGGGCTTTTTATCAGGATTGCTACTCGTCATTTTATTGATGTAGTGATTGGGGGAATTAGGGATGAACATTGATATGAATACAATTTTTCAAATAGCAGGAATCGGTATTGTTGTAGCATTTCTCGTTACGGTGTTAGAGCAAATGGGGAAGAAAGATTACGCGAACTGGGTAACGCTTATAGGGTTTATTTATATCTTGTTTATGGTTGCATCGATTGTTGAAGATTTATTTCAAAAAATTAAAGCCGTTTTTTTATTTCAAAGCTAAGGGAGTGATTAGCCATTGAAATGATACAAATTGTGGGCTTAGGCTTAGTGGCTACCTTTTTAGCACTCATTTTAAAAGAACATAAATCGCCCATTGCCTTTTTACTTGTTGTTTTTGTAGGCTGCGTGATCTTTTTACTTTTAATCGATCAGATATACGAGATTATTAAAATGATTGAAAAACTTTCTGTGAATGCACATGTGAATATGATTTATGTGGAAACAATCTTAAAGATTATAGGGATTGCTTACATTGCAGAGTTTGGTGCTCAGATTACGAAGGACGCTGGGCAAGGTGCGATTGCTTCTAAAATTGAACTGGGCGGTAAAATTTTAATTTTATCAATGGCTATTCCAATTTTAACAGTAATTATTGAAACAATTATTTCCATGCTACCGTCCTAAATTATTAAGCTTATGAGGTGACGAGATGAAGTGGTGTATGAGTAAACGAAAATTGCTCGCATTCCTTTTGCTCCTCTTCTTTTTCTTTCCAAATAATGTACAAGCCTCTCAGTCTGCGCCTCAAGAAGAAATAGTAGATGAACAAATAGACCAGCTCGATATCGACGAAGTGAAGCAATTTTGGGATGATATCTTGACTCAGTATGGCGGCTTTTTACCAGAAAGTCAAAAGGGTAGTTTAGTTGACTTCTTAAAAGGTGACAAAGAGTTTTCACTTCAAGAATGGCTGAACGGGTTGGTGAAATTTTTACTTCATGAAATTATTTCAAATGGAAAACTGCTGGGAACGCTCATTATGTTAACCGTATTCAGCGTCTTTTTACAAACGTTACAAAGTGCATTCAATCAGCAAGCTGTTAGTAAAGTGGCATATGCACTTGTTTATATGGTGTTAATTATCATTGCTTTAAATAGTTTTCAAGTAGCCATTGCATACGCAACCGGCGCAATTGAAACAATGTCTAAGTTCATTTTAGCCTTAGTGCCATTATTATTGGCGTTAATGGCTTCATCAGGCGGGGTAATATCGGCTGCTTTCTTTCATCCAGTCATTTTATTTTTAATGAACATTAGCGGGATGCTCATCCAGTATATAGTCATGCCACTATTATTTTTATCAGCACTATTAAGCATTGTGAGCACTATTTCAGATCAGTACAAGGTTACACAGTTAGCTCAGCTACTTCGAAACGTCAGCATTGGTATTCTAGGAATCTTTTTAACAGTCTTTTTAGGAGTCATTTCAGTACAAGGTGCTACTTCTGCTGTGGCGGATGGAATTACTATTCGGACCGCTAAATTTGTTACGGGAAACTTTATTCCAGTTGTGGGACGAGTGTTTACGGACGCGGCAGATACCGTTATCACAGCTTCACTTCTTTTAAAGAATACAGTTGGAATAGCAGGAGTGGTGGTTTTACTTCTAATTGTTGCTTTTCCAGCTATTAAAGTATTAGCCCTAGCACTTATTTATAAGCTAGCAGCAGCACTTTTACAGCCGATTGGCGGTGGTCCTGTTATTTCGTGTTTAAGCATTATTAGTAAAAGTGTTGTTTACATTTTTGCTGCATTGGCAATTGTCTCACTGATGTTTTTCCTGTGCTTAACAGTCATCATTACGGCCAGCAACGTTACGATGATGGTGAGATAGGAGGGAAAGAAATGCAAGCACTAACAAGTTGGATTACGAATATTATTCTATTTATTTTACTAGCAACCGTTATAAATTTACTGCTTCCTAGTTCAGGCTTTCAAAAGTATACGAAGCTCGTCATTGGCTTGCTTTTAATGTTAATTATTGTTACGCCAGTCTTTCAAATTTTAAAAGTAGACGTGAACAAAATGTTTAATTCTATTCGATTGTCAGCGGCTAGTGACGATGCAGGCGTAGAAAATTTAATAGAAAGTAAGAAAAAAGAAATACAAGCTTCACAACGTGCATATATTTTAGAACAAATGGCTGTCCAAATGGAGACAGAGGTAAAAGAGGAGCTGATGGAACAGTATGGTGTAGCAATTGATCAGATGCACATTGAAACGAAAAACGAAGAAGCAGATCCCGAAGCCGACAATATAAAAACGATTACAGTTGTGATGAGTGCAGAAGAGCCTGAGGATGAACAGGCCGTGGCAGTTGTGAAAGAAATCTCCATTGACACCTCCACACCAATTGAAAAGGAACCTTCAAAAGAAGCGACGGATATTACTACGTATCTAGCAGCTAAATGGGGCATAGATGAAAAACAAATGATTGTAAACTTGGAGGAGGAGTGAACGTGACATGAATGATAAAAAAGAAGGATCATCATTTTTAAAAAGACTTTTCTCCTTGACAAAAAAATCAGATGATAAGAAGCCGTCTAAGCTTGTCTACATGGGTATTTTATTAGCAGCAGGCATGGTGTTTATGCTCATGAACGGTTCAAAGGGTATGTTGCAATCAACAGTAGATGAAGCAAAACCAGCTTCTTCTACTGTACAGGACCAAGAGGATGTTCCGGCATTTGGTTCAAAAAAAAACACAGCGATTACCGATTATGAAAAAAAATATGAAGAACAGTTACAAGACGTATTAGAACAGATTGATGGTGTAAGCAAGGTGGAAGTAATCGTAAACCTCGATGCAACAGAGGCAAAAGTTTATGAAAAAAACACGGTGACCCAAAAGCAGTCGACAGACGAAACAGATCGTGAGGGTGGAAAACGAAAAGTAGAAGACATCTCTACGGATGAAAAGTTAGTTATCGTCAGAAGTGGTGACCAGGAAAAGCCTGTTGTAGTGAAAACAGAAAAGCCGAAAATACGAGGTATCCTCGTCGTTGCGAAAGGGGCTGATAATATCGAAGTGAAAAAATGGATTATTGAAGCAGTCACGCGCTCCTTAGATGTGCCTAGTCATAGAGTTGCTGTATTACCTAAAAAAGGTTAAGGGGGAAATCCAAATGTTATTAAAAAAGCAAACAGTTTGGTTATTAACAATGTTAAGTTTAGTAGTGGTTTTATCAGTGTATTATATGACAACGCCAGAAAGCCCTCAGTCAAACGTAGCGGTTGTGGATCAACAAGAAGAAAATACGAACAAAGAAGCTGTAAAAGAAGATGCTAAAGAGCCAGCAAAAGAAGATACAAAAAAGGAAAATGCTAAGTCTACTACAGAGAGCAAAACGACTGTATCAAATGTAGAAAGTGATGAATTATTTACGGCGCTTCGCTTAGAGCTAATTGATGAGAGAAGCAAGCTGAAAGAAGAGTTACAGGAAGTAGCTGCTTCTAAAAACGTATCAGCTACTGAAGTAAGTAAAGCAATGGATAAAATCGACCAGCTATCGGAGCTAGCAGAGAAAGAGGCTGTCATTGAAACTTTAATTAAGTCTAAAGGTTATGAAGATGCACTGGTAAGAGCTGATGGTAGCGAGGTTAACATTACTGTGAAAACTGAAAAGCATTCTAAAGCAAAAGCAAATGAAATTATTCAATTAGTGAAAAAAGAGCTTGGGCAAAAAGAGGTAGCAGTTGAGTTTCAACCAACAAAATAAATCAATTCAAAAAGCGATGAAGCCTATTGTCATCGCTTTTTTTATGATTCTTACTAGGCTGATAGCTGAATTTTAACGTGGATTTATCCAGGTGATTGGGTTATAATTATCGTTATAGCCTTATATTAGTACTAGGTTATAATGTTTTTCTACAATTGTAATTTCTCTATCGATACAATTATAATTGGAAATAGTAGTAAGTTCTAAAACCCATTTTGAGTAGATTATTCTTTTACATGCGCACAAAGCAATTTGAATGAAGGTTGCAATTTGTCGTATCATAGCAAAGTAGTAGAAAGATTTCTATTTCATGAAGTAGGAGTGTTTAATATGTTGAAAATTCAAGAAATCCGTGAATTAATTAAATTAGTTGATCAATCATCCATTGAAGAATTTGTATATGAGCATGAAGGGGCAAAAGTAAAAATGAAAAAGAAAGGTGCAATTGTTTCAAAGAACGCTGCACCTGTACAAGTTGTTTCATCAACTCCTGAAGTAGTAGCACCACAACCTGCTGCTCAGCCACAAGCGGCAGCCGTAAGTGAAACAAAAACAGCTGAGCCAGTAGAAGCAGCACCAGCAAAAGATGAGAATCTACATAAAATTACGTCTCCAATGGTTGGAACGTTTTATGCATCATCTTCTCCAGACGACGATGCGTATGTTGCAGTGGGTGACAAAGTTCAAAAAGATTCCATTGTGTGCATCGTTGAAGCAATGAAATTATTTAATGAAATTGAAGCAGAGGTTAAAGGTGAGATTGTGGAAATTTTAGCTGAGAATGGTCAGCTTGTAGAATATGGTCAACCTCTGTTCTTAGTGAAGCCTGAATAAGGAGCGGTAAAACATGATTAAAAAGCTTTTAGTTGCAAATAGAGGAGAAATTGCAGTTCGTATTATTCGTGCCTGCAAAGAATTAGGCGTAGAGTCAGTTGCAGTTTATTCCCAAGCCGATCGCAACGCTCTTCATGTACAGCTTGCAGATGAAGCTTATTGCATCGGACCTACGGCATCAAAAGATAGTTATTTAAACTTTACAAATATCATGAGCGTTGCAACATCGACAGGTTGTGATGCGATCCATCCTGGATATGGATTCTTAGCGGAGAACTCTGATTTTGCAGAGCTTTGTCGCGAATGCAATATTACATTTGTGGGACCTACTCCTGAAGCTATTACAAAAATGGGAACAAAAGACATTGCGCGAGAAACAATGCGTGAAGCAGGTGTGCCAATTGTTCCAGGCTCAACGGGTATCGTAGAGTCTGTTGAAGATGGCATGTCAATTGCTAAAGATATTGGGTACCCTGTTATTATTAAAGCAACAGCCGGCGGTGGAGGAAAAGGAATTCGCGTTGCGAGAACGGAGCAAGAGCTCGTAAAAGGAATTACGATTACGCAACAAGAAGCTGCTACGGCATTTGGTAACCCTGGTGTATATATTGAAAAGTACATCGAGGACTTCCGTCATGTTGAAATTCAAGTATTAGCAGATACACATGGTAACGTGATTCATTTAGGAGAGCGCGACTGTAGTATTCAGCGCCGACTTCAAAAATTAATTGAAGAAACGCCTTCTCCAGCATTAAATGAAGAAACACGTACTAAAATGGGAGACGCAGCTGTAAAAGCGGCTCAAGCAGTTGGCTATACAGGGGCTGGTACAGTAGAGTTTATCTTTGATTATCGCGAAAATAAATTCTATTTTATGGAAATGAATACGCGGATTCAAGTAGAGCATCCTGTAACAGAAATGGTAACAGGTGTTGACTTGATTCAGGAACAAATTAAAGTAGCAAATGGCGAACATCTTCCTTTAAAACAAGAGGAAGTAACATTTAATGGGTGGGCAATTGAATGTCGTATTAACGCAGAAAACCCTGAGAAAAACTTCATGCCATCTGCTGGAACAATCGAAATGTATTTACCACCAGGGGGCTACGGAGTACGCGTTGATTCAGCCGCATACCCAGGCTATACAATCCCGCCATATTATGATTCTATGATTGCGAAGCTAATTGTTCATGCACCAACTCGCGAAGAGGCAATCGAGCGAATGAAGCGTGCTTTAAGTGAGTTTGTTATTGAAGGAGTTGCAACAACGATTCCGTTCCACTTGAAATTATTAAATCACGAACAGTTTGTAGGTGGAGAATTCAATACAAAATTTCTTGAGCTACATGATGTAATGAATTCGTAGTATAGTATAAATAATAGGAGGTGCTGTACATGAACGAAAATCATGTATTAGAAATGGAAGAACATCCAAATTCCTTAGGTAAAGTTGAAATTGCTCCTGAAGTCATTGAAGTAATTGCAGGGATTGCGGCTTCAGAAGTAGATGGCGTTACGGCTATGCGTGGCAATTTTGCAGCAGGTGTCGTTGAAAAGTTAGGGAAGAAAAACCATGGAAAAGGCGTTAAAGTTGATTTAACTGAAAATGGTATTAAAGTTGATGTATTCTGCATGATGAAGTTTGGTGTATCTATTCCGGTTGTGGCGCAAAAGGTACAAGATAATATCCGCCAAGCGTTAAAAAATATGACAGCAATTGAAATAGATGAAGTAAATATTCATATTGTAGGCGTTCAATTTGATACGCAAAAGCAAGAAGTTGAAGAAGAGGAGTAACTCCTAATTTTAGTTATTTCTTTTCCAGACAAGCTATGGTAAAGTGAAAAAGACTGTCTCGTCACATAGACGGTCTTTTTCGTGTTTATGAGTTGGTCTGGAAGGTGTAACATGGCGGAAAAGCACTTAATGAAGAAGGACGCCATGTTACGCTTTCTAGTGTTGGATGATTAAAAGCCGCGTAAAAATGAGATAGTAATGACGGGTGAAATTCCTTCTTTGATTTACAATAAATTGTGCTATTATCTAGGTATACTAGTGAAAGTAGATAAATAAAGGAGTCAAAATAATGAAAAGACATACAGCAAGACAAAAAGCATTACAGGCCTTATTTCAATACGATCTTGGGCAAATTGAGCCATTAGAAGCGATGGAAAATGTGTTGCAAGGGGGAAAAGGTGACGATTTCTTAGAAAAATTAGTGTTAGGCGTGGCAAACAATCAGAAAGAGATTGATGGCATTCTACGCGACCACTTAGAAAAATGGACGTTAGATCGAGTTGCAACGGTAGACCGTACTATTTTACGTATGGCGGTATATGAAATGAAATACGAAGAAGAAATTCCCGGAAATGTTACAATAAATGAAGCAATTGAGTTAGCAAAAGTATTTGGTGATGATCAATCTAGTCGCTTTATTAATGGCGTATTATCGAAGGTAGCTGTTACTCTATCTCGTTAACCGAGTACAATCTAATAGGGTACTTCTCTCCTTTATCTAAAAAGGAGAGGGGAAGAACCTTTTAGAAACAAGGAGGTTATATTATGAGTGAAGTTCGTTATTTAACTGTGTCAGCATTAACACGCTATATTAAGCGGAAATTTGATGTCGATCCTCATCTACAAGATATTTGGATTAAAGGTGAAATATCTAACTTTAAAAAGCATAGTAGAGGTCATATGTATTTTACTTTAAAAGATGAAAATGCTCGCATTGCAGCGGTCATGTTTGCTGGTCATAACAGCAAATTAGCCTTTCAGCCTGAAGAAGGAATGAAAGTGTTAATTCGCAGCGAAATATCTGTATACGAGCCGAGTGGAAACTACCAAATGTATGTAAAGGAAATGCAGCCTGATGGCGTTGGTAATCTCTACTTAGCTTATGAACAGTTAAAGAAAAAGCTTGAAAAAGAAGGGTTATTTCATGCTTCCCACAAACAAAATCTCCCTAAATACCCGAGTACAATCGGTGTAATTACATCCCCGACAGGAGCCGCAGTGCGCGACATTATTACAACGCTAAAGAGGCGCTATCCAATCGCTAAAATCATTGTTATACCAGCTCTCGTTCAAGGTGTGAACGCTGCTCCTTCAATCGTAAAAGCAATTAACGAAGCAAACAAGCGAGACGAAGCTGATGTGCTAATTGTTGGGCGAGGAGGAGGGTCAATTGAAGAGCTATGGGCGTTTAATGAAGAAGTGGTTGCACGCGCGATTTATCATTCCGCGCTGCCTATTATTTCAGCTGTTGGCCATGAGACGGACTTTACAATCGCAGATTTTGTAGCAGATCTAAGAGCACCTACTCCAACAGGAGCTGCAGAACTGGCGGTACCAAGTATTGCTGAGATTTCAGAGCGTATTTCACAGCGGAATATTCGTTTACTTCGCGCGATGAATGAAAAAATTCAGCACAGTAAAAGAAGATTAGAAAAGTCTCAAAAATCGTATGCGTTTCGTTATCCACAAAAACTAATCGAACAAAAAGAGCAACAACTTGACCGCGTTATCGATACATTATATCGTGAAAGCAAGAGATTTTTTGAAAGAAAGCAAAATCAGTATGAACAACTTGCTATGAACTTGCAGCGTAACCACCCTCAGCAAAAAGTTAAGCAAGCACGTGAACAGCACATGCAGCTAGCAAAAGTATTGCAAAGAGAAATGCAACAGATTATGAAACAGCAACACCTTTTATTTGCAACTACAGCTTCTAAGCTACATGCATTGAGCCCGTTAAAAACAATGGAGCGAGGTTATAGCCTGGTGTACGATGATGATCAGACGCTAATAAAGTCCACAAAACAATTGGCAAAAGGTGATACCATTCAAGTTCGATTAACAGATGGACAATTACAGTGTGAAGTGTCAGATATAAAGGAGCGATAAAAATGGCGAACAAAACAGAGCAGACGTTTGAAGACGCAATGGACCAGCTAGAGAAAATTGTGAATAAGTTAGAAGAAGGCGACATTCCGTTAGAAGAAGCGATTGAAAAATTTCAGCAAGGGATGTCTTTATCAAAATTCTGTCATGATCGCCTTCAGCAAATTGAAAAACAAATGGAGAGCATTTTGCAAGAAGACGGCACGTTAGCACCTTTTACTGTTCAGGAGGAAGAATAGACGTGAGCGAACAGCAGCTACAGGAGTACATTCAGTTTACAAAAGGTAAAGTAGAGACATTTCTACATGGATATGTAACGAATCTGCAAGCGCCTTCGCTATTAAAAGAATCGATGTTGTATTCATTAACGGCTGGAGGAAAGCGTCTGCGACCAATGTTGGTCTTTGCGACGCTAAAAGCATTAGGGCATGATGAAGAAAAAGGGCTCGCAGCTGCAAGCGCAGTTGAAATGATTCATACATATTCACTCATTCACGATGACTTACCAAGCATGGATGACGATGATTTACGAAGAGGTAAGCCAACAAATCATAGGGTGTATGGCGAAGCGACGGCGATTTTAGCTGGTGATGCGCTATTAACCAACAGTTTTCAGGTAATTATAAACGCCTCAGAAATAAAAGATGAAGTAAAAGTGAAGCTTCTAAGTGAGCTTGTGAAAGCAGCTGGAGCAGAAGGTATGATTAAAGGACAGGTTGCTGATATGCAAGGAGAACAGCAGCATGAACATTTAACTCTTCAGCAGCTAGAAGATATTCATATACATAAAACAGGAAAGCTTTTAAGTTTTTGTGTGAAAGCAGGTGCAATCTTAGGTGAAGCGACTGAGGAACAATTAGAGCTTCTAGAGAAGTTCAGCTTTAACTTAGGGCTTGCTTTTCAAATTCAAGATGACATTTTAGATATTGAAGGGTCCGAAGAAGCAATTGGTAAACCTGTTGGAAGCGATACGGAGAATGAAAAGACGACGTATCCTCTTCTACTTGGGATGGAAGCAGCAAAGCAAAAGCTTCATCATCATATTCAATCCAGCTTAGATGCGCTTAAAACAACCAAGTTGGATACGGGGTTGCTTGAAGAAATTTGTCTATACGTGGCGAAGCGTGATCGTTAAGTAATGGCCCTGTTTTTTATATAAATGAGATAAAATAAGATTGAGTCCCAATATTGCCTATGCTATAATAGCCTTACTACTATGTCAAAGACGTAGTGCATAGGTTTGCAAGACATATACAATATTTTGGTGGCCGTTATCACATTTGTGTTAGCGGCTATTTTTTCACGGTTTTCTTTTAAAGAGAGGTATGTTTACTTATAACCTGACAAAGGTATTATAAGTAGTAACTGTGTTAATAATTGACTATTAGTATAAAACCATACAAAATGTATTAAGGTAACTTTATAACAAGTACGAAAGTGAGTGATCCAGATTGGATCTTACAACGATAAAAAGTCCTGATTTTTTAAAAAAGATGTCAATAACAGAATTAGAAGCATTGAGTGAAGACATTCGTCGCTTTTTAATTACAAAACTCTCTGCAACAGGAGGCCACATTGGGCCAAACCTAGGAGTAGTTGAGCTGACGGTTGCGCTTCATAAAGTATTTAACAGCCCAAAGGATAAATTTTTATGGGATGTTGGACATCAGTCCTATGTTCATAAAATTTTAACGGGGCGAGCATGCGAATTCGATACGATTCGCCAGTACAAAGGTCTTTGTGGCTTTCCTAAGCGGGATGAAAGTGAACATGATGTGTGGGAAACAGGACACAGCTCTACGTCATTATCTGCTGCAATGGGAATGGCAATTGCGCGTGATTTGCAAAAAACAAAATCTTATGTTGTCCCAATTATTGGTGACGGAGCATTAACAGGCGGAATGGCCTTGGAAGCGCTAAACCATATTGGACATGAAAAAACAGATATGACGGTTATTTTAAACGATAACGAAATGTCAATTGCCCCAAATGTAGGTGCTCTTCACAGCGTACTGGGACGACTTCGTACAGCAGGGAAATACAACTGGGTAAAAGATGAGCTAGAAGTATTTCTGAAAAAAGTGCCAGCCGTTGGAGGGAAGTTAGCAGCCACAGCGGAGCGAGTTAAAGATGGCCTGAAGTATATGGTTGTGTCCGGTATGTTTTTTGAAGACCTTGGGTTTACATATCTAGGTCCGGTGGATGGTCATAATTACGAAGAGCTTTTAGAAACTCTTCAGTATGCCAAGAAAACAAAAGGTCCAGTTGTCGTTCATGTTATTACGAAAAAAGGTAAAGGTTACTTGCCAGCAGAAAGTGATACTAGCGGTGCGTGGCACGGTCCAGGCCCTTATAAAATTGAGTCTGGTGACTTTATTAAAGATAAGAATGTACCGGTAGGATGGAGCGCATTAGTGAGTAATACTGTTTTAAAGATGGCTCGTAAAGACGACCGTATTGTAGCAGTGACTCCTGCTATGCCGGTTGGTTCGAAGCTAGAAGCATTTCAACAAGAATTTCCTGATCGTATGTTTGATGTTGGAATTGCAGAGCAGCATGCGACAACGATGGCAGCTGGCTTAGCTACTCAAAATATGAAGCCATTTTTAGCTATTTATTCAACGTTCTTGCAGCGCGCTTACGATCAAGTTGTGCATGATATTTGTCGTCAAAAGTTAAATGTATTTATCGGAATTGATCGAGCTGGTTTAGTAGGAGCAGATGGTGAAACACATCAAGGTGTATTCGATATTGCGTTTTTACGTCATTTACCAAACTTGGTGTTGATGATGCCGAAAGATGAAAACGAAGGTCAGCACATGGTTCATACAGCCTTAACATATGAAGCAGGACCGATTGCTATGCGTTACCCTAGAGGGAATGGTTTAGGCATACCATTAGATGACGAGCTAAAATCGATTGATATTGGGACATGGGAAGTGCTAAAAGAAGGTACAGATGCAACGATCTTAACGTTTGGTACAACCATTCCAATGGCTATGGAAGCGGCGGAAGCGTTAAGTAAAAAAGGTATTCAAGTTGAGGTTGTAAATGCACGTTTTATTAAGCCAATGGACGAACAGATGCTGCATAACATTTTAAAATCAAATCGTCCTGTTTTAACAGTTGAAGAAGCCGTATTGCAAGGTGGGTTTGGAAGTGCAGTACTAGAGTTTTCTTCAGAGCATGGCTATTATTCCGCCATCGATCGTATGGGGATTCCAGATAAATTTATTGAGCATGGAAGCGTAACAAAGTTATTAGAAGAAATCAACTTAACAACCGAAGAAGTAATTAATCGAGTAAATAAACTCGTAAGACCAATACAAAAGAGGCTTGAAGTGAAGTGACGAAAAAAGAACGAGTAGACGTTTTACTAGTCGAAAGAGGCTTGGTAGAAACGAGAGAGAAAGCGAAGCGAACAGTTATGGCTGGTCTTGTATACGCGAACGAACAGCGGTTAGATAAGCCTGGGGAAAAGATTGACCGAGATACACCGTTGACTGTAAAGGGAGCAGTAATGCCGTATGTGAGTAGAGGTGGCTTTAAGCTTGAAAAAGCACTGAAAGAGTTTGATGTACAAGTAAAAGATCGTATTATGATTGACATCGGCTCATCAACGGGTGGATTTACTGACTGTGCTTTGCAAAACGGAGCAAAAATGTCATATGCATTAGATGTTGGGTACAACCAACTAGCTTGGAAGCTACGACAGGATGAGCGAGTGGTTGTAATGGAACGTACGAACTTTCGTTATGTTACGCCAGCTGACCTAGCAGCAGGATTACCTGAATTTGCGTCAATTGATGTTTCATTCATTTCCTTAAAGCTAATTCTACCCGTGTTAAAACAGCTCCTTGTATCAGGTAGTGATGTGGTAGCACTTGTGAAGCCGCAGTTTGAAGCCGGTCGTGAGCAAGTTGGAAAAAAAGGGATTGTACGAGATGCAAAGGTTCATGAAGAAGTTGTTGAAAACATGATGAACTTTGCACTCAAGGAAGGGTATGATGTACGAAACGTATCGTACTCACCGATTACGGGTGGAGATGGAAACATTGAATTTTTACTTCACCTACATTGGAAAGGGCAAAGAGAACAAGGAGAGAACCTTGCTGGTCTGACAGCTCAAGAAGTTGTTGAACAAGCGCATTCTGTACTTAAAGAGAAAAAGTCTTAACGCTCTTGTCTCTTTTCAAGCATCAAAAGCCAATGCTAGTAATTCTAGCATTGGCAATTTGATTATACACCTTTATACGCAAAGGTGTATAATCAAATTGAATGTCAGCATGATGTGGAAGAGAATCATAACATTTCGTCTATACTATAAGAGATAAGATAATACATATTAGTGTGAGGTGCCAGTATGAACAAAGGGCAAAGACATATTAAAATTCGTGATATTATTACAAACAATGATATTGAAACGCAAGATGAGTTAGTAGATATTTTAAAAAATCAAGGATTTAACGTAACGCAAGCAACCATCTCTCGCGACATTAAAGAGCTTCACTTAGTAAAAGTTCCGTTAATGGATGGTCGCTACAAATACAGTCTCCCTGCAGATCAGCGCTTTAACCCTTTACAAAAGCTAAAGCGTTCATTAATGGATGCTTTTGTGAAAATTGATTCAGCTGGACATATGCTGGTAATGAAGACCTTGCCGGGTAATGCCAACGCCATTGGAGCATTGATTGATCATTTAGATTGGGAAGAAATTTTAGGTACAATTTGTGGTGATGATACGTGTTTGATTATTTGTCGAACGCCTGAAGACACCCAAAAGATTTCGGATCGATTCTTAGAAATGTTGTAAAGGTGTGTGAAACAGATTGTTAGCAGAACTATCAATCAAAAACTTTGCCATCATTGATGAGCTTTCAGTATCGTTTGAAAAAGGCTTAACAGTTTTAACAGGTGAAACAGGAGCTGGTAAGTCAATTATTATTGATGCCATTCATCTGCTTGTTGGTGGACGCGGTTCATCCGAGTTTGTAAGGCATGGAACAAATCGAGCGGAAATCGAAGGGTTATTTCTAATTGAAGACGAGCACCCTTGCTATGAAAAAGCGAAGCAGGTGGGAGTTGAAGTTGAAGATGGCATGGTGGTACTCAGACGAGATATTACCATGAATGGTAAGAGTATTTGTCGTATTAATGGAAAGCTAGTCACGCTTGGCATTTTACGTGAAGTGGGTCAAACACTGATGGATATTCATGGTCAGCATGAGCATCAGGACTTAATGAACCAAGATCGACATCTAATTCTTCTTGACCAGTATGGAGGTCAGAAGGTTGAAGAAGCACTATCAGAATATCGAGAAGTGTTTGCTACATATACAACGCTAAAGAAACAATTAGAACAATTAACAGAAAACGAACAGCAAATGGCCCACCGCTTAGATTTAATTCAATTTCAGCTTGATGAAATAAAAGCGGCCGACCTTCAACCAAATGAAGATGAGCAACTGATGGATGAGCGCCTTAAAATTTCTAACTTTGAAAAGATTTATACGTCCTTAACGGATGCATATAACGCTCTTCATGGTGAGCAAAGAGGACTAGATTGGCTAGGTGTAGCTATGAACCATGCAGAAGAAATTTCGAATTTAGAAGACACCTATGGCGAAATTTCAGAAGTCATATCATCAAGCTTTTATCAAATTGAAGATGTGTCTTATCGTATTCGCCAGCAGCTCGATTTATTAGAGTATGATCCAAAGCGTCTCAATTTTATTGAATCACGGCTAAATGAAATTAGTCATTTAAAGCGTAAATATGGTCAAAGCGTTGATGAAATTCTAGAGTATGCAGCTCAAATTGAAGATGAAATTGATCGAATTGAGAACCGGGATACTCATGTTGAAAAAATTAAACAAAAACTGTCGAGCGTAGCAGAGGACTTGCTTGTTGAAGCGAAAAATGTTTCTGAGGTTAGAAAGCAGTTAGCTGCGGAATTAACGGATAGTATTCATCAAGAGCTACAGGAGCTTTATATGGCTAAAACTATCTTTAATATCGTATTTGAAAAGCTACCGCCAAACCAAGCTGATAGCGAACTGAGCGGTGGTTCTGTTAAGTTTACTAAGGATGGTATTGATTCAGTGGAGTTTTATATTTCGACAAACCCAGGAGAGCCGCTAAAGCCACTTGCTAAAGTAGCTTCTGGTGGAGAGTTATCTCGTATTATGCTTGCACTAAAAAGTATTTTCTCTAAGCATCAAGGTGTTACGTCCATTATTTTTGATGAAGTAGATACAGGAGTGAGCGGTCGTGTCGCACAATCCATTGGTGAAAAAATTCACGCCATCTCTGTAGATTCCCAGGTGCTTTGTATTTCGCATCTTCCACAGGTCGCTGCTATGGCGGATACACATTTGTTTATTTCAAAGCAAATCAAAGATGATCGCACTACAACATCTGTTTTACCGTTAAACGAAGAAGAGAAAACAAAAGAAATTGCTCGCATGATTGCAGGAGCTGAAATAACCGATTTAACGCAGCAGCATGCCCAAGAACTGTTAGGTCTAGCAGCAAAAATTAAACAATAATTATTTAAAAAGCGCTTCTGGTGGATTGTTATGTGCCAAAAGCGCTTTTTTTATGTAGTAAACATCGGTTAAAAATCTTTCCTGCGGTTCTTTTTATTTTTCTTTGAACTTCGGTTATAAATGGGCTATAAGAAGGCAAAAGTAAAAGTGTAGCCATTTAGGCGAGGAAGCGAGGAGAGTGAAAAGATGAACAATCGACTTAGATATATAATTGGTGCAATTCTCCTTGTTTCGTTTATTTTTGTAGGCTTTATCCCTGTTGTGCAGCAATACCTTACTATCCCAAAACAAATGACACTGTTTAAAAGTGATGAAGTAAATTTTTCCACATCGTTAGCAGTTAGCACTCATAGTAATGATGTTATTGAAACGATGAAACAAGATGCTAAGCTTAGCATAGCTGGCAAAGAAGTAGGCAAAGAAGAAATGATGCTTCATCTTGCAGGAGTACCGGTCAAAAGAGTAGATGTTCAAGTATTATCTGATTTTAAAGTCATTCCTGGAGGTCAATCAATTGGCGTCAAGTTGAACTCTAAAGGTGTTTTGGTTGTTGGTTACCATCAAGTTGATACGAAAGATGGAAAGAAATCTCCTGGTGAAATTGCAGGCATCCAAGTAGGCGACATGATTACAAAAATCAATGGCAAAACAATTGAAAAAATGAGTGATATTACGCCATTTATTCAGCAAGCAGGAAAAACTGGAGAGCCTTTAAAATTACAAGTAATGAGAGAAAAAGAACAATTACAAACAAAGTTATATCCCTTAAAAGACAAAGAAGATTACGCGTATCGAATTGGTCTATATATTAGAGATTCTGCTGCGGGCATTGGTACGATGACTTTCTATGATCCCAAATCAAAAAAATATGGAGCGTTAGGTCACGTAATTTCCGATATGGATACCAAAAAGCCAATTGTTGTAGAAGATGGGCAAATCGTACGCTCTACCGTCACATCAATTGAAAAAGGTGAAAACGGTGTTCCAGGCGAGAAGCTAGCGCGTTTCTCAGAAAATAAAGAAATTATCGGTAATATTAAAACAAATAGCCCATTTGGTATCTTTGGAAAGCTATCTGAAACGATGGAAAATGGCATTTTAGATAAGCCGATGCCGATTTCACTATCTCATCAAGTAAAAGAAGGACCAGCTAAAATCTTAACGGTGGTCGAAAACGATAAAGTGGAAGAATTTGATGTGGAAGTTGTTAGTAGTGTTCCGCAAAAGTTTCCTGCTACTAAAGGAATGGTCATTAAAATTACAGACAAAAAGTTATTAGAAAAAACAGGCGGTATTGTGCAAGGAATGAGCGGAAGTCCAATTATTCAAGATGGCAAAGTAATTGGAGCCGTTACTCATGTGTTTGTGAATGACCCAACTTCAGGATATGGTGTTCATATCGAATGGATGTTAAATGAAGCGGGCATTAATATTTATAAAAAAGAATCAAAAAGAGCGAGCTAATGATAAATAGTTCGCTCTTTTTGTTATGAAAAGACTGTCGTATTTTTGTTAGAAAAACGTCGAAAAAACCAGAAAACAAAAGGAATTTATGGGATAATGATAAAAAAGACTTTTTTATAAAAAAATAAAGGAAATAATGTTGCATTGTCGAATTTGTCCTTTAGAATAAAGAGTAGAGACATGCGGGACTGGCGTATAAGTTAAGGGAATGAGGAGGAAGATACTTTGAAAAAAATTAAAGTATGTTTAGTCGATGATAATAGAGAATTAATTGGACTGCTTGAGGATTACATTTCTGAACAAGGTGATATGGAAGTAATCGGGGTTGCGTATAACGGGCAGGAATGTTTGTCTATTTTAAAAGATAAAGACCCGGACGTGCTTGTACTAGATATCATCATGCCTCATTTAGACGGGCTTGCAGTATTGAGTCAATTAAAAGAAATGAAAAAAGAAAACTATCCTAATGTAATTATGTTAACTGCTTTTGGTCAAGAAGATGTGACGAAAAAGGCAGTCGATTTAGGTGCTGCTTATTTTATATTAAAGCCATTTGATATGGAAAACTTAGTAAATCATATTCGCCAGGTAAGTGGTCAAGCATCATCTTTTACAAACCGTTCATCCTCATCAGCAATGCGCTTACAGCGTGATAATAAACCTGCAAACTTAGATGCGAGCATTACAAGCATTATTCATGAAATTGGTGTGCCTGCCCATATTAAAGGTTACTTATATTTACGTGAAGCGATCTCCATGGTTTATAAAGATATTGAATTACTTGGTTCGATTACAAAGGTTCTTTATCCGGATATTGCAAAAAAATATAATACCACAGCAAGTCGTGTGGAACGTGCCATTCGCCACGCAATCGAAGTAGCCTGGAGCAGAGGAAACATTGATTCAATTTCGTCTTTATTTGGCTATACTGTCAGCATGACAAAAGCAAAGCCTACAAATTCGGAGTTTATTGCAATGGTTGCGGATAAATTACGCCTTGAACATAAAGCTTCTTGAGAGGGGAAGAAGTAAACGAATGCTTATTAGTGTCCTTGAATAGTAAGATATATTTAGATAAATGAAAAAACATCATTCTTTACGAGGACGTTGATCCTACAAAGAATGATGTTTTTTATTGTACTAGTTTTTTCAAAAGCTATTCATAACTTTAGGCACTAAGTACAATAAAGATGATAAATATCTGTACGGTTAGATTTGAAAATAGTTAATTTATTAAAATAAATATAGATGATACCATATATATACTTGTAAAAGTGTTGATTTGTAAATAAGCGGAACGAACTGCTATGCATACTTGTTATGGTTTTCACATATTGAATAAGTAACATAACATCCACTCCCACTTTTAATTTATTTGTTAATAAAGAAGGTGACATTTAAAATTGAGGATTCATATGAAATATAAGCGTATTATTTTTGCATTTTGTATGGCATTAAGTATTTCTTGTTTTGTTTCATTTACCTTGGTATCCATTAACTTTGGTTACAATGATACATTTATGTCAACGTGGTTAAAAATCTGGTCTGAAGCTTTTGTATGTGCTTTTTTTGGTTCGTATTTCTTTCCAATCGGAATCAATAAACTAATGAGCAAAATTCAGTTTGTGGAAGAGTCTCTGAATCGTAGTGGAAAAGAAATGTAAAAAGAGTTTGGGACATAACAAAATGATTGCTTCTAAGAGACGAACAATAGCTGTTCCAATCTTTTTGGTTTGTCTGAACACGTTCGTTCTATTGCGCTACGGCCACTCGCTTTCCGCGGGGAGGAACCTGAGCTTCCTCGCTGCGCTGCGGGATCTCCGTTTTCCCTCTCTTTCCCGCAGGAGTCGAGTGTCCTACGCTCCATTCCACCCTGTTTCCAACATTGTTTTCACAATCAACCAAAAAACCTGAACGATTAAAAGTTATGAACTCTCAATCGTTCAGGTTTATCATTGGCTGAATTACTTATGTCCCAGCCTCTTTTTATTGAAGAAGGGATAAGATAAAAGTCCAAATACAAACAAATAAAAGTAAAGCGAGGCTGTAGCGAAGCGTCATCTTGGTTAACTCAGCTTCTTTTCCTGTTTGACCAACTGCTGCTGTTGCAATAGCAATTGACTGCGGGGATACGAGCTTTGCCATGACTCCTCCAGCTGTGTTGCTAGCAACTAGCATAGAAGGGTTTGTTCCAATTAAAGCTGCGGCCGTTGTTTGGATTGGAGCAAACAGCGTGTTGTTATTCACAACAGATCCCGTCATAAAAACACCAATCCAGCCGAGAACAGGGGAGAACAAAGGAAAAATTTGACCTGCTTCGGCTACGGCATTCCCAAGTGCCATTGTTAAGCCACCATATGTCATTAGTTTAGCGATGCTGATAACAGCACAGATCATCCCAATAGGAATGATAAATTCTTTGATTGTCTTTCCTAGAAGTGCTATGCTCCGAGAACGGTTAATGTTTTTCGTTGTTAAAACAGTCGTTATAGCAGCAAAAAGGATGGCCGTTCCTGTTGCTCCAATGAAATCAATTGAAAGTACAATAGGTGTTCCAGGAGCATTAAAAGTGAAAACAAAAGGTGATAACAGGTTTCCTGGTTGGAAAAGAGATTTGAAAACAGGAAGGCTCCAGATTAGTACAAATCCTGTTAACAAATAAAAAGGTGACCAAGAAAGAATAACTTCTTTTACTGGATATTTTCTCACAGTAGGGGCTTGTCCATTTAGCAAGAAAATACGCTTTGGCTGCCATTTACGTAAGAAAAGAGCAAGTGCCCCCATTGCTAAAAGCGCAGGAATAATATCAGCAAGCTCTGGCCCAATTAGGATGGTCATAGCGGCTTGTGCACTAGTATAAACAAAAGATGTGACCAAAATAGCAGGGAGCGTTTCTTTAACTCCTCGCCATCCATCAATTAAAAAGATAAGTAAAAAAGGAATCGTAAAGTTAATGAAAGGGAGAGTTAAAGCCGTTTGCACCGATACATCCATGGCACTTACGTTCTCTAACTGAAAAGTATCAACAATCGCTACTGGAATCCCAATGGCGCCAAATGCACCAGATGCTCCGTTCGCGATTAGGCAAAGCATAGCTGCTTGAAGTGGCTTAAAACCGAGTGAAACAAGTAGTACGGCGCAAATTGCAATTGGCACACCAAAGCCTGCAGTTCCTTCTAAAAAGGCATTAAAGCAAAAGCCGATGAGCAATAGCTGAAGTCGCTGATCACTGGAAATGTTAATAATACTACCTCTTAAAACATCAAATTTTCCAGTTTCAACGGCAATTTTATAAAGCCACACAGCCATAATAATAATATAGCCAATAGGCCAGATACCTTGAACGAACCCTTGAATAACGCTGCCGAATGCATGCGTAGGTGAAAGGTCAAAAAAGTAAATAACAAGAAAGAGCGTAATACCCAAGTTTAACAGTGCTGCATAAATTCCTTTCATTTTAAAAAGGGTCAAACATATTAAAAATGAGATAATGGGAATAGCTGCAATAAGTGCTGAAAGCGTAAGGTCTTGAAATGGATTATACGTATCAACAAGCATATGAATGGCTCCTTTAGAAAGCGAGAAAGCGAACTTTCTCGCTTCCTGCTTAGTTTGGTAAAGAGAAAAATGGCTGCTGAATTTCTTTTAACGTTTGAATAGATTTTGAGAATTTTTCATGTTCGGACTTATCTAACGGAAGTTCTAAGACTTTCTTTACACCTCCACGGTGAATGATACTTGGAACACCTACATAAATATCATGTTCACCATATTCTCCGTCTAGATAGGCTCCTACTGGAAGGACAACCTGCTCATTTCTCAAGATGGCTCTCGTAATTCTAGCTAATCCCATTGCGATACCATAATAAGTAGCACCTTTTGATTTGATAATTTCATAAGCCGCATTTCGTACTTGAACAGCAATTTCTTCTTTTCGTTCTGATGATAGCTGATCTGCGATTGGTGTTCCAGAAATGTTAGCGCCACTCCAAACGGCAAGCTGAGAATCTCCGTGTTCTCCAATGATATAACCGTGGACGCTCGTTGGAGCTGCGCCAAGCTCTTCACTGAGGAGATGACGGAAACGAGCTGAGTCAAGGATGGTACCTGAACCAATCACGCGTTCCTTTGGAAGTCCTGAAAATTTCCATGTGGCATAAGTAAGGATATCAACTGGGTTTGTCGCTACTAAAAAAATACCATTAAATCCAGAGGACATGACTCCATTCACGATGTGTTCAAAGATTTTGACATTTTTATGAACAAGGTCAAGTCTTGTTTCTCCTGGCTTTTGAGCTGCTCCTGCACAAATTACGACAATAGCAGCATCTTTGCAATCATCGTACGTTCCAAAAGAAATGCGCATAGAGCTTGGAGCATATACGATACCGTGAGCTAAATCCATTACATCACCGCGTGCTTTTTCTTCGTTTAAGTCAACTAACACTAACTCATCGCAAATACCTTGGTTCATTAATGAATAGGCATAGCTTGCTCCAACTGCACCTGTACCTACTAACACAACTTTGTTTCCTAATGTCATTTCCATAAGAATGCCTCCTCAAGCGAATAATATGTGAAATATTTCACATAGTTAGATAAATAAAAAACAAATCATCTTTAATTTTTTGTAATCATTTCGGCGAATTAGATATTGTGAAGTATTTCACAATCAGATAATAACACTTACTTTTTCATTTTGCAATAATAAAATATCATTTTTGTTAAAAGTTAATTAAATAAAAAAAAGACCTTCTTAAAAGGCCTTTCTTATCTTGGATCGCTCCATAATACCAGTGATCTATCATTAGCTCTTGTCGTCTTCTTTATCCAGCTGAGCAAGCTTTTGCAATAGGATATGCTGGGGCATGTGCATAAGTTGTTCTAAAGGAACGTTTAGTTTTTCAGCTAGTTTGACAGCCGTATCAGGTGAGATTTGTAATGGTCTCATACATATCAACTCCTATTCTCTTGTAAAATATATGTGTAAGCATTATGATAAATTGCAACTACCTTGTTAATCATAAGTCATAATGAAGGGATTGAGCAAGTATGCGTATTATGGGTCACAGAGGAGCAGCAGGGACGTTTCCTGAAAATACAATGATTTCGTTTGAAGAAGCAATCAGAGTAGGAGCAGATGGAATTGAGCTTGATGTTCATATGTCCAAAGACGATGAGCTCATGGTTATTCATGATGAAAAAGTTGATCGTACAACAAATGGTAAAGGGTATATAAGGGACTTTAATTATAAAGAATTAAGAAGCCTTGATGCGAGCTATAAATTTAAAAAGAAATACGGCGCGTGTCAAATACCTACGTTAAAAGAAGTACTAGCTTGGGCTTCTAATCAACAGTTTTCTGTTAATATTGAATTGAAAAACAACTTGTTTGACTATCCTTATTTAGAAATGAAAGTACTGGACCTTATTTACTATTATAAAATGAAAGACCGTATCATTATATCTTCATTCAATCATAATAGCTTAGCGAGAGTAACATCTTTTGATTCAACCATTGAAACCGCTATTTTATACTCATACCCAATGTTTGAGCCTTGGATTTATGCTCAACACCTTGGTGCTAGAGCACTTCATCCAAATTATCGTACGGTTAATCAAGTAAACGTAGCTGCTTCCAAAGACTATCGTATCCCTGTGCGTCCATATACGGTGAATGATGTGAAGCTAGCGAAACAGCTATACGGATATGGCTGTGAATCCATCATCACTGATTATCCTGAGAAGATGGTTAATGAATTTGCTAATAAACGTATGTAAAAAAAGAAGCAACTCTATTTTTTTGATAGAGATGCTTCTTTTTTTTGCTGAAAGCGAGGTTGAACCTTTTGACGCTTTCGATCTCGATGAAGAATAAAACCTGCTACAAATCCTAAACCAGTTACAAAAAATAGCAACCCTACAGTGAACTGAAGCATTAAGGATGAAAAAGGCGGCTGTAAAATGCCAAACACCATATCTCTCATTAATTTAATGCCATAACCTGCTAAAACTCCGGGAATTAATAAAATGAGTAATGCAATAATCCTCATCATAGTTAGGAAACCCTTTCCTGATTTGTCTTACTTAAATGATAAAACAGCAAAAAAAATTGTCAAGACTGTTTAAAGTTTTATATGATAAAGTGGTGCAAGAAGTTGCAGAGTATTTTTCCATTTTAAATGAAAAAGGTGAAAAAATATGCAAACTGTGTTGATTATTGGTGCTAACACGGGTGGGTTGGCCGTATTAAAGATGATTGAAGAAGCGGAAGGCGTAAAGGTAGCTGGAGTAGTAGATGTTAACTCTGAGGCGCCAGCGATGAAGTATGCAGAGCAATTAGGGATAAAAGTGTCCACAAGCTGGTCATCTTTTCTTCACCAAGGTGTGGATGTGATTGTAGATGCGACTGGAAGTGAACGTGTCTTTCAGGAATTACATAAGCAAAAACAAAGTAATACGCTGTTGATTCCAGGATCAGTTGCTAAAATGATGGCTAGCTTAATGGAGCAAAAAGAAGAATTAATTGAGCGGTTAACGCATGAATCAGATAAATATAACCTGATCTTTAACTCTACGCATGATGCAATGATTGTTGTAGATAAAGAGGCAAAAATAACCCTCTTTAATAAAAGTGCTGAACGAATTACAAACTTAAAAAGTGAAAACGTCATTGGAAAGCATATTCATGAATCCATTCCAGCGAGTGAGTTACCAACGACTTTACTGACAAAACGGACGGATTATAATCAAGAGTTTACCATTACGAACAGTCATAAAGTAATTACGTCACGCATTCCTATGATTAATGAAAAAGGAGAATTATTTGGAGCGTTTTCTGTTTTTAAAGATATTACAGAAGTGGTGAATTTAGCTGAGGAAGTAACTAATTTAAAGGATATTCAAACAATGCTTGAAGCAATCATTCAGTCATCAGAAGAAGCCATTTCAGTTGTGGATGAAGAAGGTGTTGGGTTATTAATAAACCCTGCTTATACAAAAATCACGGGACTTCAGCGCTCAGATATTATTGGGAAGCCGGCAACCACAGACATTTCTGAAGGAGAAAGCATGCACATGCAGGTGTTAAAAACAAGAAGAGCTGTGCGCGGTGTCAGCATGAAAGTGGGACCGAACAAAAAAGATGTTGTTGTAAACGTTGCTCCGGTTATCGTGGATGGTAAGTTAAAAGGGAGCGTAGGCGTTATTCACGATATCTCAGAGATACAGCAGCTTACGACGGAATTAAACAGAGCGCGCCAAATTATTCGTACGCTAGAAGCGAAGTATTCATTTGCTGACATTATTGGTGAATCTGAAGAATTTTTGTTAGCCATTGAACAAGCAAAACTAGCAGCTAAAACGCCTGCAACGGTTTTGCTGCGCGGAGAGTCTGGAACTGGAAAAGAGCTGTTTGCCCATGCTATTCATAATGCAAGTGAACGAAAGTATAACAAATTTGTACGCGTAAACTGCGCTGCATTATCGGAATCTCTTTTAGAAAGCGAGCTCTTTGGTTATGAAGAAGGAGCGTTTTCAGGTGCTAAGCGGGGTGGCAAGCGCGGGTTGTTTGAAGAAGCGAATAACGGAAGTATTTTCTTAGATGAAATCGGTGAATTATCAGCACATATGCAAGCAAAACTATTACGAGTACTACAAGAAAAGGAGCTAGTACGAGTGGGGGGGACCAGCTCTATTCCTGTAAACGTGCGAGTGATTGCGGCAACGAATGTGAATTTGGAACAAGGGATTGCCGACGGAACAATTAGACAAGATCTCTACTATCGATTGAATAAAATTCCAATTCAAATTCCACCTCTTCGACAGCGAAAAGAAGACATCGAGACCTTGGCACTACACTTAATTACGAAAATTAACCAAGACTATGGCAGAAGTGTAGAAGGTCTATCAGAGGATGCATTAAAATTGCTTGTCCACTATGACTGGCCAGGAAACGTCAGAGAGCTTGAGAACATTTTAGGAAGAGCTGTTATTTATATGCATTATAGTGAGGTAATCATTACTGCAAAACATCTTCCAACTCTAAATGATGTAAGTGAACACACTGAACCAACATCTGTTGATTTTACTATACAAAGCGGTGAGACCCTTTCAATGTTAGTGGAACAATATGAAAAGGCTCTTTTCTAAAAGATTGTTGCTATTGGAAGGCAAAGGTGTTGGAAAATTTTCCAAGAATAATAGTATAATAATGCTTGGAGGGATAAATATGTTAAAAAAACTATTAGCAATAATTTCAGTACCTTTAGTTATTGTTCATTTAATCATTCTGTACTTTTGGATTGGTGATTGGGAAAAATTAGTTACGAAAATAGGATTAATTAGTTGGATTGGTTCAATTATTTTAGGCATAATTGTTTATTTCGCTTATCGTAAATTAAACCATTCAGAAAAAAGATTTTTAGTTACCAAAAGAATTGTATTTAGTTCAACTTTGATGACTATATTTTTAGGTGTTTTCGCCATAATAATTGAATTCATTACGAACTCAATGCCATAAGAGAAGTGTTTTACACACTTCTTCTAATAGCTTCTACAGTTGTATAGTTCACACGTTTGCAAGAACCCAATAGCAAATCTTTTACACGTTCCTGAAAAGGCATTTTCTTATTAAGTTCAAGGTAACGATGCCAGAATAGGTAATTATCAAGATATTTAGTGGCTACGCCTTGAAATCTATCCATCCATTTTTTTAAGCGTTTATGATACCCATTTACGTGTTGGATATGGTAAATTCCCTTGTTTTTATACTGTTTTTTACTGACATTGATTGCTTCGTGTTGCAACTTTTTCATCGTTGCAAATTTCTTGTAGTTTGTGGCTGTATCAGTGCATAACAAAGCAGAGGTGTCTATATGTTTACCTAACACCAAGTCTAATTCGACAGCCGTTATACGCCCTGTTCCTGCTGTTTGAGAAAGGATTTGACCATTTCTATCGTGTGCAACTACTACACAAATTTGTTCTTTGGAAATTCCTCGCTTTTTAGCTACACCACCACGTTTACGAGGCTTTCTATGATGGATATGCTTTTTCCCTTTATCGCTCTCTAAAAAGAAGGTTTCATCACTTTCTACAATTCCTTGAAGCGTATTATGACCGAGCGAACGAATAGCATTAAGAATTTTATGCCTCCAATAAAAAGCAGTAGAAATGTGAATATCAAGTTCTTTGGCGATTTTAGGTAAACTTAACCCTTCAATCATCATTTTGTAATATTCGAGCCACTTATGAGGGTATTTCGTACCAGAAAGGGGGCTACCAGTCATATCATTGAATGACTTGCCACAATCTTTACATAGATAGCGTTGACGAGAACGATATTTGCCATTTCGTTTAACAGACATACTCCCACATTGAATACACGCTAATCCATTTGAAAAGCGTGTTTCACGAACTTCGCCAACCATTTTAGAAATGTCATTCTTTGGTTCTGGAAATAAATCTTGCTTAATTGCTTTAAACATTTCCAGTTGTTCATTCTTTGAAAGAGTATAAAAGTCTTTGTAAATATCGTGCCAAGCCATTGCCATTAGTAACACCCCTATTCAACCTTTTATTCTATTA
Source organism: Bacillus sp. VT 712 (assembly GCF_001614195.1). Classification (NCBI taxonomy): domain Bacteria; kingdom Bacillati; phylum Bacillota; class Bacilli; order Caryophanales; family Bacillaceae; genus Bacillus; species Bacillus sp. VT 712. The sequence goes on from NZ_LWBK01000003.1 coordinate 181,044, forward strand.
TATAGGATGCCTCTCTTAGCAACAATCTATACGAAAACAGCC